>NZ_QNUD01000011.1:0-48542 GCF_008042405.1 Bacillus sp. SH7-1 | reverse complement strand
TGGTGATGATGGCAGAGAGGCCACACCCGTTCCCATACCGAACACGGAAGTTAAGCTCTCTAGCGCCGATGGTAGTTGGGACCTTGTCCCTGTGAGAGTAGGACGTCGCCAAGCAAGCTAAAACACGAATCATTTGATTCGTGTTTTTTTGTGTTTTCAAACAGCACGAAAAAAGAAGTAATGGTAATACAAACACGTTGCCCAAGAGTGAATCATATTATATAAGAGATTGATGTATATTTTTCTGTAAATTGTTAAGGAATAGGAGTATAAAATATGTCCATTTAAATAGGGAGGGCAAGATATGAAATCACAAAATGAAGTTTGTATTGTTTGTGAGACAGAAAGAAAAGAAGGGATATATATTTATAATAATTTGATATGTTATGAATGTGAAAAGGACATGGTGAATACGGAGACAAATGATCCGAAGTATATATATTATTTAAAACAGCTTCGGAAATTAGAAGTATCATATTTTTAAATAGGCATATGCCTATTATTTTTTTTGTTCTGTATAATAGATAAAGAATGAAATAATAAGGAAGAGATATAGATGAATCAAAATCGCATACCTTTATATGAGGCATTAATAGAGTTTAAAGAAAGAGGGCCATTATCTTTTCATGTTCCAGGGCATAAAAGTGGTTTAAACTTCCCTCAGGAGGCAATAGAGGGGTTTAAAGATATACTATCTATCGATGTAACTGAGTTGTCAGGATTAGATGATTTACATAGTCCATTTGAATGTATAGATGAGGCACAACAATTATTAGCTGATGTATATGGAGTGGAAAAAAGTTATTTTTTAATTAATGGTTCAACAGTGGGGAACCTAGCAATGATTTTGTCTTGTTGCGGGGAACATGATATTGTTCTTGTACAAAGAAATTGTCATAAATCAATTATTAATGGTTTAAAATTAGCGGGAGCAAATCCAATTTTTTTAGATCCATGGATTGATGAAGCTTATAACGTACCAGTGGGAATTCATAATGAGGTTATTAAGGAAGCAATTGAAAAATATCCAAATGCTAAAGCACTCATTTTAACACATCCTAATTATTATGGTATGGGGGTGGATTTAGAGGAAAGTATTGCTTATGCACATGCACATAAAATTCCTGTTTTAGTAGATGAAGCACATGGCGCTCATTTTTGCTTAGGTGGAGCATTTCCAAAGTCAGCTTTAGCATATGGGGCAGATATTGTAGTTCATTCTGCACATAAAACATTACCGGCGATGACGATGGGATCCTATTTACATATAAATAGTAACTTAGTGAAAGAAGAAAAAGTTTCTACTTATTTAAGTATGCTACAATCTAGTAGTCCATCGTATCCAATTATGACTTCTCTTGATATTGCACGTTTTACAATAGCGCGTATAAAAGAAGAGGGACATGATGAAATTGTCGAGTTTTTACGGGAATTTAAAGAAGAATTGTCTTCTATTCCACAAATAGCTATTTTACAATATCCATTACAAGACGAGTTAAAGGTTACCGTACAGACACGTTGTCAGTTATCAGGATACGAATTACAGTCTGTATTTGAAAAGGTCGGTATATATACGGAAATGGCAGATCCATATAATGTCCTATTTATTTTGCCCTTGCAAGCCAATAAGGAGTATATGAAGGCTATAGAGATGATTCGAGTGGCATTGCAATATGATGAGGTCAAAGACAAGAGGGAATCTATTCGTTATACTTATAAAGGGGGAATTTCCCCTTTACCGTATACATATAAACAACTAGAAGGATATGAAACAAAAGTAGTATCTGTAGAAGAAGCAGTTGGTTTGATAGCGGCGGAAATGATAATTCCGTATCCACCTGGAATTCCATTGATTATGTACGGGGAAAGAATTACTTCAGAACATAAAGAGCAAATTATGTATTTAGAGAAAGCGGGCGCTCGTTTTCAAGGTAGTACGAAATATATGAAAGTGTATGATATAGAAAGTAGGTTTTAGGATGAAGGGATTATTTGTAACAATTGAAGGTCCAGAAGGTTCGGGTAAAACAACATTAATTCAAAGTTTATTGCCATACTTTGAACAAAAAGAACAAAAGGTAATGGCGACGAGAGAACCAGGTGGTATTGCAATTTCTGAGGATATTAGAACGATTTTACATAAACAAGAATATACGATGATGGAAGCACGTACAGAGGCGCTTTTATATGCTGCTGCACGCAGACAACATTTAGTAGAAAAAGTTATGCCGGCTCTTAACGAGGGCTACCTTGTATTATGTGATCGTTTTATAGACAGCTCCTTAGCGTATCAAGGATATGCAAGAGGATTAGGTATGGATAAAATATTTGAAATAAATCGTTTCGCAACAGAGGACTGTATGCCTAGTTTAACAATTTACTTAGACATTGAACCAGAGATTGGTTTAGCTCGAATTGAAAAAGATGCAGGACGTGAAGTGAATCGATTAGATATGGAAGATATCTCTTTCCATAAACGTGTGCGTGAAGGATATTTACAAGTTGTAGAACGTTTCTCAGATCGTATTGTATTAGTAAATGCTGATCAACCAATGGAAAAACTTATAGAAGAAGTTGTTCAGATTATAGAAGATAAATTGTTATAATAGAAGGAAAGAATGAAATAAGTGAGGTATGCATTATGATGAAGACGTGGGAGCAGCTTTCTGCTATACAACCCATCGGTGTAAAAATGTTGATGAATAGCATTGCAAAAGAGCGTATATCCCACGCTTACTTGTTAGAGGGAGGGAAAGGGACAGGAAAGTTTGCGACAGCAATTCAAATGGCAAAGAGTTTCCTCTGTTCTCAGCGGAACGGGGTAGAGCCTTGTCACGTATGTACAAATTGTAAGCGAATTGATTCAGGTAACCACCCGAACTTACATATTGTAAAACCAGACGGATTATCGATTAAGAAGCAGCAAATTCATGATTTACAAGAAGAGTTTTCAAAAACAGGATTAGAAGCAAATAAAAAAGTATATATTATTGAGCACGCAGACCGCATGACAGCAAATGCAGCGAATACACTCTTGAAATTTTTAGAAGAACCAAGTAGTGATACAACAGCTATTTTACTTACTGAACAAAGTCATCAAATTTTAAATACGATTTTATCCCGCTGTCAAGTTGTTACATTTAGACCGTTACCTACTGAATCTTTAATTAGAAGATTACAGGATGAAGGTATTACGGCATCTTTAGCGACACTTGCTGCACAACTCACGAATAGTTTTGATGAAGCTTTGGCTTTATGTAGTGATGAATGGTTTGCACAAGCACGAGCTTTAGTGATAAAATTATGTGAAGCGCTCGAAAAAGACAAAGCCTCTATTTTTTTTGTACAAGAAAAATGGGGAAAGCACTTTGGAGAGAAAGAACAATTACAGCAAGGTTTAGATATGTTACTCCTTATTTATAAGGATTTATTATATGTTCAACTTGGAGAAGAAGATCGTCTTGTTTTTCATGAGCAGAAAGAGATGTTTGAATCTTTCTCCTATGCTCAGAAGCGCATTGTATCAGCTCTCTTTAATATATTAGAGGCAAAAAATAGAATCAACGCTAATGTAAATGCGCAGCTTGTGTTCGAACAGTTAGTGTTGCGGTTGCAGGAGGGATGACCGTTTTGTATGATGTAGTAGGTGTTCGCTTTAAGAAGGCCGGAAAGGTGTATTACTTTGATCCGAATCAGTTCGATATCTCTGAAAATGAGTTTGTAATTGTAGAAACAGTAAGGGGTATTGAATACGGAAAAGTAGTTATTACCAAAAAGCAAGTTGATGAAAACGACGTTGTATTACCGCTAAAAAAGGTTATTCGTATTGCTAATGAAAATGATCGTACCATTGTTGAAGAGAACAAACATGCTGCGAAAGAAGCATATCAAGTTTGTCAGCAAAAGGTAGTAGAACATAATCTTGATATGAAACTTGTAGATGTAGAGTATACGTTCGATCGCAATAAGATTATTTTCTACTTTACTGCGGATGGTCGGATTGATTTCCGCGAACTAGTGAAGGACTTAGCGGCAATTTTTAGGACAAGAATTGAACTAAGACAAATTGGTGTTCGTGATGAAGCAAAGATGCTTGGTGGTATTGGTCCATGTGGTCGTATGCTTTGTTGTTCTACTTTTTTAGGAGATTTTGAACCTGTATCCATTAAGATGGCAAAGGATCAAAATTTATCATTAAATCCTGCAAAAATCTCTGGTTTATGTGGTCGCTTAATGTGTTGCTTAAAATATGAGAATGATGAGTATGAGGCAGCAAAGGAACAACTTCCTGATTTAGATCAACGTATACAAACCCCGCATGGTACTGGCCGTGTTATCGGATTAAATATTTTAGAAAGATTAATTCAAGTGGAACTAGTAGACAAGGAACGGATAGTAGAATATACGTTAGATGAGTTAGTGAATAAAGGGGTCGTTTCGAGTCAAACCACAGATTAATGAGGTGGGTGCTTGTGGAGAAAAAAGATATTTTTGCATCGGTTTCTAGTATGGAAGAGCAAATTGGACATTTATACAAACAGTTGGGAGAATTAAAACAACATCTTGCAGAGTTGTTGGAAGAAAACCAACATATAAAAATGGAAAATGAAAATTTGCGACACCGCTTTGAAGAAGTGCAGATTAAGGAAAAACAAAAAACTCAAAAACGTAAAGAAGTGAAACCGAAGACAGATATTGGTGAAGGCTATGATAATTTAGCGAGACTATATCAAGAAGGTTTTCATATTTGTAATCTGCATTATGGAAGTGTACGTAAAGAGGGCGATTGTTTATTCTGCCTGTCATTTTTAAATAAAAAGTGAAATTACCTTTCCAATGATAATTGGAAAGGTAATTTTTTATACATGAGAGTAGAATGAAATATGTTTTTAATTAGTAGAAGATGAAATAGGGTAGGTTAAGGGTAAGAAAAGGAGTAATATATGAAATTATATGAAGATGAACGTTTAGATTACTTATTAGCACAAGAAATGAAAATTATACAAAGTCCATCGGTATTTAATTTTTCATTAGATGCTGTTTTACTTTCAGACTTTGCTTGGGTGCCAATTCAAAAAGGTAATTTACTTGATCTGTGTACAGGTAACGCAGTTGTACCCCTTCTGTTGAGTACGAGAACGAAAGGGAATATTACAGGGGTGGAAATTCAAGAACGTTTATATGATATGGGAATAAGAAGCGTTCAATACAATAAGTTAGAAGAAAGAATTCACTTAATACATGGGGATTTAAAAAATATGCCGGAGAAACTTGGACGTCATCAATATGATGTTGTCACATGTAATCCGCCGTATTTTCAAACACCTGCAACTTCTGAGAAAAATATGAATGAACATTTAGCGATAGCTCGGCATGAAATTATGTGTACATTAGAGGATGTTGTATCTGCAAGCAGTCAGCTAGTAAAACAGGGCGGGAAAGTGGCATTTGTACATCGTCCAGGTCGTTTATTAGACATTGTTACATTAATGCGTAAATATAAAATTGAACCAAAACGTGTACGATTTGTTTATCCTAAGGCAGGGAAAGAAGCGAATACATTGCTAATTGAAGGAATTAAGGACGGAAATGCAGATTTAAAAATATTGCCACCTCTTTTTGTATATGAAGAAAATAATGAATATACAAAGGAGATTCGTTCAATTTTATATGGAGAAGAATAAGCATTGTTTTTATGTAGTGGAGTGCTCTGATGGAAGTTATTATGCTGGATATACAAATCATATAGAGAAGCGGATTCAGACCCATAATAGCGGGAAAGGGGCTAGGTATACGCGTGCTAGACTTCCTGTTGTTTTAAAATACGTAGAAGACCATGAGGATAAGCGTACAGCTATGCAAGCAGAGTATTATTTTAAACAATTAAATAGAAAACAAAAAGAAGAATATATGCAAAAAGGAGAACCATATGTGGCAACAAAAAAGCTTTCAGCAAAATGAAAAGGGAGTTTTATATTTAGTACCAACTCCAATCGGAAATTTAGAGGATATGACATTTCGTGCAATTCGAATTTTAAAAGAAGCAGATGTTATTGCAGCGGAGGATACAAGGCAAACGAAGAAGCTTTGTAATTATTTTGAAATTGAAACACCTGTGATGAGTTACCATGAACATAACAAAGAAGTAAGTGGACGAAAAATTTTAGATAAGTTAGCAGATGGTAAGACTGTAGCCATTGTGAGTGATGCTGGTATGCCGTGTATTTCAGACCCTGGTTACGATATTGTTGTAGAGGCTGTAGCAGCACAGTATCATGTTATCCCGCTTCCTGGGGCAAATGCAGCACTTACAGCATTAATTGCATCAGGTCTTGAAACAAAACAGTTTTATTTCTATGGATTTTTACAAAGAAATAAAAAAGAAAGAAAAATGGAGTTAGAGAAGCTTCGTTATGTACAACCTACAATAATGTTTTATGAAGCACCTCACCGTTTAGATGATACTTT
This sequence comes from Bacillus sp. SH7-1, assembly GCF_008042405.1. Classification (NCBI taxonomy): domain Bacteria; kingdom Bacillati; phylum Bacillota; class Bacilli; order Caryophanales; family Bacillaceae; genus Bacillus; species Bacillus sp. SH7-1. Next base: position 42,074 of record NZ_QNUD01000011.1, on the reverse strand, counting down.
AATCTCGATGCAAGAAGTGTTGGGAAATAGAGAAATTGTATTATGTCGAGAGTTAACGAAAAAATTTGAGGAATTTATTCGAGGGACAATCGAAGAAGCAATTGAGTGGACGAAACAAAATGAAGTTCGTGGCGAGTTTTGTATTTTAGTAGCTGGTTCAACGGAAGAACCTGCCCCAGAAGAACAATGGTGGGAATCTATTTCAGTATATAATCATATTGAACATTATATAAATGAAAAAGGTATGAATTCAAAAGAGGCGATAAAAACAGTCGCTAAAGATCGAGATTTGTCGAAACGCGATGTATATCAAATCTATCATGTCGATAAAAAATAAGCTTCTCATAATTGAGAAGCTTATTTTGCTGTTTCGATATAATCTTGAAGTTCGTTTAAGATTTGCTCAGCGCCTTCTTTGCTTAAGATAATTTTACCTTCAGCTAAAGATAGGTTACCATCAGATACTTCACCAGTTACTTGGCAAGTCATGTTTGGCTTATATTTTTTTAAGATGATTTTCTCGTCATCAACGTAGATTTCAAGAGCATCCTTTTCTGCAATACCTAAAGTACGGCGTAATTCGATTGGAATTACTACACGACCTAATTCATCAACTTTACGAACGATACCAGTAGATTTCATAATTCTTTTCCTCCTAAAGAAATAGTTTATAAGTTTCGAGTCTATTTTCTAGATTCGTCATTTTTCGACAAAATACCCTATGGACATATGATACCAATCATTTACATTTCCGTCAATTCTTTAATTCTATATTTTTTAAAAAGATTTATAGATTTCTTACTTCTTATATATAATAGAATGTGAGTAATTTCTACTATTATTTCACTTTATTTTCAGAAAAATTTATAGATTGTAAGTAAGGACTGTATATTTTCTTGAAATATGAGCAATAGATGATAAAGATACTAAGTATTAACTCGTTTTTATCCAGCATTAACAAGCAGTAAGATTCTAAATTTAAAATTTGGCTAGAGCAAAGAAGTTAAGTTGGAGTCGGATTGCTCGTAAAAGCCCGATTGGTGCGGGCTAATAATCCGCGGGAGTGAACAAAACCCCCACAGATTAAAGTTTCACTTTATATATAAGTTTTTGATATACTATTTATAAATACATATGAGGTTATCCGGGAGGTCCAAAACAATGACAGAGGAAAAAAAATCCTTTTATATTACTACCCCAATTTATTATCCAAGTGGAAAATTACACATTGGACATGCTTATACAACAGTAGCAGGAGATGCGATGGCACGCTATAAGCGTATGCAAGGATATAATGTTCATTATTTAACAGGAACTGATGAGCATGGACAGAAGATCCAAAAGAAAGCAGAAGAACTAAATGTTACACCACAAGCATATGTGGACAACATCGTTGCAGGAATTAAAGAACTTTGGGAGAAGATGGATATCTCTTATGATGATTTTATTCGTACAACTGAAGATCGTCATAAAGATGTTGTTGAAAAAATCTTTAAGCAACTAGTAGATCAAGGTGATATTTACCTTGATGAATATGAAGGTTGGTATTCTGTACAAGATGAGACATTCTATACGGAGCACCAATTAGTAGATCCAATTATGGAAGGTGACAAAGTAGTTGGAGGGAAAAGTCCAGATAGTGGTCATGATGTAGAACTTGTTCGTGAAGAATCGTATTTCTTTAGAATGGGTAAATATGTCGATAGACTATTAAAATTCTATGAAGATAATCCACAGTTCATTCAGCCAGAGTCTCGTAAGAATGAAATGATTAATAACTTTATTAAACCAGGCTTAGAAGACTTAGCAGTTTCTCGTACTTCATTTGACTGGGGAGTTCGTGTTCCAGGTAACCCCAAACACGTTATTTACGTATGGGTTGACGCATTATCTAACTACATTACAGCATTAGGTTATGGAACAGAAAATGAAGAGATGTATAAGAAATTCTGGCCGGCAGATGTACATTTAGTTGGAAAAGAAATCGTTCGTTTCCATACAATTTATTGGCCAATCATTTTAATGGCATTAGATTTACCTCTTCCGAAAAAAGTCTTTGCTCATGGTTGGATTTTAATGAAGGATGGAAAGATGAGTAAGTCAAAAGGAAATGTAGTAGATCCAGTTACATTAATCGATCGTTACGGATTAGATGCATTACGTTATTACTTACTTCGTGAAGTTCCATTCGGATCTGATGGCGTATTCACACCAGAAGGATTTGTGGAGCGTATTAATTTCGATTTAGCAAATGACTTAGGTAACTTATTAAATCGTACAGTAGCTATGATTGATAAGTACTTTAATGGAGAAATCCCTGCATTTAAAGCAAATGTAACAGAATTTGATGAAACGTTAGTAACGTTTGCGAAAGATACATTGAAAAAAGTAGAAGAAGCAATGGAGAATATGGAATTCTCTGTAGCGCTAAGCTCAATTTGGCAATTGGTTAGCCGTACGAATAAATATATTGATGAAACACAACCATGGGTATTAGCGAAAGATGAGAATGATCGTGAAAAGTTAGCTTCTGTAATGGCTCATTTAGCAGAAGTACTTCGTCAAACGGGTATTATGCTTATGCCATTCTTAACAGTAGCACCAAGCAAAATGTTTGCTCAGCTTGGTCTTAATGATGAAGCACATAAATCTTGGGAAAGTCTATCTACAATTGGCTGTATTCCAGCTGGAACAAAAGTAGAAAAAGGAAACCCAATTTTCCCTCGTTTAGAAATGGAAGTGGAAGTAGAGTACATTAAAGAACAAATGAAAAGCTCTGCACCTAAAGTAGAAGAGAAAAAAGAAGAAGAACCGAAGGCAGAAGAAATTACAATTGATGATTTCTTTAAAGTAGAATTACGCGTAGCAGAAGTACTATCTGCTGAACCTGTGAAAAAAGCAGATAAGTTGTTAAAAATCCAGCTAGACTTAGGCACAGAAAAGCGTCAAGTCGTTTCTGGAATTGCAAAATTCTATTCGCCAGAAGAACTAAAAGGTAAAAAGGTTATTTGTGTAACAAACTTAAAACCTGTAAAATTACGCGGTGAATTATCACAAGGTATGATTTTAGCGGGTGAAGAAAATGGCGTATTGTCATTAGCGTCAATTGACCAAAATCTACCAAATGGTACAAAAATCAAGTAATTAAGACAAGAAAAGAGATGTTTCACGTGTAACATGTGTGAAGTGTCTTTTTTCTTTTTACACTCTCTATTTTTGCATTAAGATTGTAGTATTGTTATCGTTAAGTTATTAAAGAGCTTATTTGTGTAGAATAAATTTGATTTCAATATAAAAGGAGTTATGTATTATGTTGTTTGATACACATTCACATTTGAATGCGGAGCAATTTGAAGAAGATTTACAAGAAGTTATTGCACGAATGAAAGAAGCAGGAGTTACTTATACAGTCGTTGTTGGTTTTGATGAAGTAACGATAAAAAAAGCGATTGAATTAGCCGAAGCCTATGATTTTATTTACGCTGCGGTTGGATGGCATCCAGTTGATGCAATCGACATGACAGAAGAGCATTTAGCGTGGTTAGAAGAACTTGCTTCCCATCCTAAAGTCGTTGCACTTGGGGAAATGGGCTTAGATTATCACTGGGATAAGTCTCCAAAAGAAATACAGAAGGAAGTATTCCGTAAACAAATTACATTAGCCAAAAAGGTAAAATTGCCGATTATTATACATAACCGCGATGCAACTCAAGATATTGTTGATATTCTGGAAGAAGAGAATGCAGCTGAAGTGGGAGGCATTATGCATTGCTTTAGCGGCAGCGTAGAAGTAGCGCAGCGATGTGTTGATATGAACTTTTTAATTTCGCTAGGCGGACCGGTTACATTTAAGAATGCTAAGAAACCGAAAGAAGTTGCTGCAGAGATTCCATTAGAGAAATTGTTAATAGAGACGGATTGTCCATATTTAACACCACATCCGTTTCGAGGGAAACGAAATGAACCGAGTTATGTAAAACTTGTAGCAGAAGAAATTGCGAACTTAAAAGGAATTTCTTATGAGGAAGTAGCAGAAATAACAACAAAAAATGCAAAAGCTTTATTTGGTGTTGAATAAAAAGGAGTGGGAGAACCCATTCTTTTTTTATTTCTGTGAAAAAATGGTGAGAGTGATAGAGAAAATAAGGGCGAATGAGGAAGTGTTACAATAAGGAGAGAGAACAAAGTTTTGGACATTCTATTTTTTAAAATGTAAGAATGGGGAAAATAATAATGGAAAAGTCGTCATTTTTTTGTTTTACTAAGTAGAGACGAAACGAGTGTGGAGGCAAGCATGAAAATTAAAGAGATTATCGTTGTAGAAGGTAAAGATGATACAGTTGCGATTAAGCGTGCTGTTGATGCGGATACAATTGAAACGAACGGTTCAGCAATCGGTGATCATGTTATTGAGCAGGTGAAATTAGCGCTGCAAAAAAGAGGCGTTATTATTTTCACAGATCCGGATTATCCTGGAGAGCGTATTCGAAAAATCATTTCTGATAAGGTCCCTGGTTGTAAACATGCTTTTTTACCGAAGGAAGAAGCACTTGCTAAAAGGAAAAAAGGCGTCGGAATTGAACATGCTTCTAATGAATCAATTCGCCGTGCTTTAGAGAATATACATGAAGAAATGGAAGCTTACACAAGTGAAATTAGTTGGAGCGATTTAGTCGATGCAGGCTTAGTGGGCGGAGAAAGGGCAAAGAGTCGCAGAGAAAGAATGGGTAAGCTATTAAAGATTGGTTATACAAATGCAAAACAGTTACATAAACGTTTACAAATGTTTCAAGTTTCAAAAGAATCGTTTGCAGAAGCTTATAAGCAAGTCATACAGGAGGAAAGAAAATGAAGGATATCGCAACGCCAAATCGTACGAAAGACATAGTTGAAAAATATGGATTTTCATTCAAGAAAAGTTTAGGGCAAAATTTTTTAATTGATACGAATGTATTAAATCGTATCGTTGATCATGCTGAGATTGGTTCAGAAAGTGGTGCAATTGAAATTGGACCAGGTATCGGTGCGTTAACAGAACAATTAGCGAAGCGTGCTAAAAAAGTAGTTGCTTTTGAAATTGATCAGAGATTATTACCGATTTTAGATGAAACGTTAGCTCCATATAGCAACGTTACAGTTATAAATAAAGATGTACTAAAGGCAGATGTACATGAGGTGTTTAGTGAGCAATTTGAGGAAGGGCAAGATGTAATGGTAGTAGCTAACTTACCATACTATATTACAACGCCAATTTTATTTAAATTGCTGGAAGAGAAATTACCGGTTCGTGGATTTGTTGTTATGATGCAAAAAGAAGTTGGAGATCGTTTAGCTGCTAAACCTGGAACGAAAGAGTATGGTTCTTTATCGATTGCTATTCAGTATTATACAGAGGTAGAAACAGTTATGACTGTACCACGTACAGTGTTTGTACCACAACCAAATGTGGATTCTGCAATTATCCGTCTTCTAAAACGTCCGAAACCAGTTGTAGAAGTAACAGATGAGAATTTCTTCTTTGAAGTAGTACGAGCAAGTTTTGCACAGCGTCGTAAAACTTTAATGAATAATTTATCAAATAATTTAAATGGTTTCCCGAAAGATAAAGAGCTGTTAGATCGAATTTTAACAGAAGTAGAAATTGATCCAAAACGAAGAGGCGAAACACTATCGATTGAAGAGTTTGCAACATTAAGTAATGCATTAGTTCTTCATAAATTGTCATAAGAATATAAAAGGGACAGTTCAACTTGAACTGTCCCTTTTGTCACCTTTTCTCTCCTAAATTCATACTTTAAAAACAGGTAAGATGGCCTAACGAGTTTGGAGGTAGGAGAATGGCTTTACATGTTGGAGAATTAGTGGAACGATATTCTCATAATAGGGATATCCTTTTTCGTATTATAGAAATAAAAGGCGAGATAGCTATATTGTTTGGAGAGGAAATTAGATTGGTGGCGGATGCGCCACTTGAAGATTTAATTAGTATAGATCAACGAGAACATAAAAAAAGAGCGAAGCGTGAGAAAGAAACAATGGAGCGCACGTATCGTTTGTTTCAACAAGATTATGTATTGATGAAACAAAGGCATGAACATACTTCAACTGGTGGATATACAAGTGAGGTAAATTATTTTCAAATGCCAGGACGTGTATTGCACATAGATGGAGACCCGTTATATTTGCGCAAGTGCCTAGACCTATATAATAAAATTGGTGTTCCTGTACAAGGTATTCATTGTAAAGAAACAGAGATGCATGAAAAGGTAGTAGATTTAATAGATCATTTCCGTCCGGACATTTTAGTTATTACAGGGCACGATGCGTATACAAAATCCAAAGGGGTAAAGGGAGATTTAGCGGCATATAGGCATTCAAGACATTTTGTACAGGCTGTTCGAGAAGTGCGAAAAAAATATCCATCATTGGATCAACTCGTTATTTTTGCTGGAGCATGTCAATCACACTTTGAAGCATTAATTCGAGCGGGTGCTAATTTTGCTAGTTCACCATCTAGAATTAATATTCACGCACTAGATCCTGTATATGTGGTTGGCAAAATTAGTTTTACGTCATTTATGGAGAGAGTCAATGTATGGGATGTTGTACGTAATACGATTACTGGCGAAAAAGGACTTGGCGGGATTGAGACAAGGGGAATTTTGCGAACTGGATTACCCTTTCAACATTATGAAGAATAAGCAAGGTACATATGTATCTTGCTTTTTTGTATGGAAAGGATTTAAATCAGCTTGGATAAAAAGAGACAAGAACGTACAGACTACATAATGATACTTTTACAATATAGTATTTCTTCTATCTATTCGAACGCATGATGCTTTTATAATGATATTGTCTGTGAGTTGCGGTTAATAATTGGGATAGATATATCGTGTTTTAAGTGTTCAATCTAAATTACAGCGAGGTGTAACGAAGTATATGTCAAAACGTTTAGATGAAATTAAAAGCGAATTAGATCACCATCTTGGACAGAGACTGATGTTAAAGGCAAATAGTGGGAGAAGAAAGACTGTAGAACAATCAGGTGTACTTGCAGAAACGTACCGTTCTGTTTTTGTTGTACAACTGGATCAGCAAGAAGATGCGTTGCAACGTGTATCGTATAGCTATGCGGATGTTTTAACAGAGACAGTAGAGTTAACATTTTATGGTGAACCTCATAATGAAGTACTTTTATAATTTATGTATCGTTACATATATTCCCACAAATGAAAAGCTATATTATTTTGCATACTAATTATACCGTAGCAAAATAAGGAGGGACTTTGCATTGAGTAGACGAAGAGGTGTCATGTCAAATCAATTTAAAGAAGAGCTTGCAAAAGAGCTAGGCTTTTATGATGTTGTTCAGAAAGAAGGCTGGGGCGGAATTCGTGCGAAAGATGCTGGTAACATGGTGAAACGTGCTATAGAAATTGCAGAACAGCAATTAATGAAACAAAACCAGTAGTTGTAAGATACTTTCTATGCTACGGTAGCCGAGGAATGATTCCTCGGCTTTTTGTACTATAAAAGGTGCCGTCATTTTACATAAGTAGTTTCATTCTGAATGCTTTTCGTTATAATTAGGGAAGTGTCATCGTCTTACTATAAATTTATGGTAAAATAAACGATAAAAGATTGAGTACATAGAGTGGGTGAATAGATTGAAGCTACTAGTGAAAGCACCAGCAAAGATTAATCTGTCGTTAGATGTACTGGGAAAAAGACAAGACGGATATCATGAAGTGAAAATGATTATGACAACAATTGATTTAGCGGATCGTTTAGAACTAATGGAATTAGCAGAAGACCGTATTGAAATTTTATCCCATAATCGGTATGTCCCAGACGACCAAAGGAATTTAGCTTATCAAGCAGCGAAATTATTAAAAGAGAAGTTTAATGTGAAAAAAGGTGTATCTATTACTATCGAAAAAACGATTCCAGTAGCAGCTGGATTAGCGGGTGGAAGTAGTGATGCAGCAGCGACATTACGTGGTCTTAATAAATTATGGAATTTAGGGCTTACAATTGACCAGTTAGCAGAGCTTGGCGCAGAAATTGGGTCAGATGTATCGTTTTGCGTATATGGTGGAACAGCAATTGCCACTGGAAGAGGAGAGCAAATTGAGCATATAAAAACTCCACCTTCTTGTTGGGTTATTTTAGCAAAACCACATATTGGTGTATCTACTGCTGATGTGTATGGAAATTTAAAATTAAATCGAGTTACACATCCAAATGTAGATAAAATGGTTGATGTCATAAATGCTGGGGACTACAAAGGGATTTGTGATACTGTTGGTAACGTTTTAGAAGATGTAACGTTTGCGATGCACCCTGAAGTTGCGCGTATTAAGGCACAAATGAAGCGATTTGGAGCGGATGCCGTATTAATGAGTGGAAGTGGCCCAACCGTATTTGGTCTTGTGCACCATGATTCGCGAATGCATCGTATATATAACGGATTAAAAGGATTTTGCGAACAAGTATACGCAGTACGTTTATTGGGAGAGCGAGAAACGCTTGAATAAAGACGTATAATACGTTATGATTTGTTTAGAATATTCGTGATTTGAGGTGAGAGTATGAAAATTAGACGAAGTACAAGATTAGTCGACATGACTTATTACTTGTTACAAAACCCTCGTCAGCTAGTTTCTCTCACTTTTTTTGCTGAAAGGTATCAATCGGCTAAGTCTTCTATTAGTGAAGATTTAGTTATTATTAAGCAAACGTTTGAACAACAAGGGGTCGGCACATTGCAAACGGTACCAGGAGCAGCAGGAGGAGTGAAATATATACCATATATAAGTGAAGAAGAGGCAGATCTAATTATTGGCGAGCTGTGTAGCTTATTCGAAAATCCAGATCGTATTTTGCCTGGTGGTTACTTATATATGACAGATCTTTTAAGTAATCCTCGTCATATTAATGGCGCAGGTCGTTTGTTTGCTTCTGTTTTTGCTAGGCAACCAATTGATGCAGTTATGACGGTGGCAACAAAGGGGATTCCACTTGCTTATGCAGTGGCAAATTACTTAGATGTACCGGTAGTAATTGCAAGGAAAGACAATAAGGTAACAGAAGGACCAACAGTTAGTATTAACTATGTATCAGGTTCTTCTAAGCGAATTCAAACAATGACGTTAGCAAAGCGTAGTCTTCCAGAAGGATCAAATGTTTTAATTATTGATGACTTCATGAAAGCTGGCGGAACAATTCAAGGTATGATGAGTATGTTAGAAGAGTTTAAGGCTAATGTTGTTGGTATTGGTGTATTAGTAGAGTCCACGGATATTGAAGAAAGATTAATTAATAATTTTGTATCATTAATCCGTCTTTCAGAAGTTGATGTGAAGGAAAAAGCAATTCAAGTGGAAAAGGGAAATTATTCACTGGCACCATTTGAAGAAGGGCTTGTAGAGGCTGAGTAAAAAGGTAAAGCAGATAGCTTTATCTTTTTTTTATTCTATTTATAAATTATAAAATAGATGGACAAACTGCTTTTCGTGCACTATTTTTAAAGAGTAAAAATAAATAATAAAAGGGTGAAAAAAATGAAAGTTGTTCAAACAAACAATGCACCACAAGCGATTGGACCATATTCACAAGGGATTATTGTAAATAATATGTTTTATAGTTCAGGACAAATTCCGTTAACTGCAAGTGGAGAGCTTGTAGCAGGAGACGTGACAGTACAAACAGAGCAAGTGTTTCAAAATTTACAAGCAGTATTAGAAGAAGCGGGTGCTTCATTTGATACAGTAGTAAAAACAACAGTATTCTTAAAAGATATGGATGATTTTAATGCTGTTAATGAAGTATATGGCTCTTATTTCTCTACTCATAAGCCAGCTCGTTCTTGTGTACAAGTAGCAAAATTACCGAAAGATGTATCAGTTGAAATCGAAGTAATTGCCCTAGTTAAGTAATTCTTTGTAAGCGATAACGTCTACTAATCTCTATATTCAATTACATTAAAAATTTTTATCTTAAAAATTTTTAAAAAATTAAAGGGAAAATAGAAATTTTGTGGAATTTATACAAATATATCGCTTATTTAGAAAAGGGTGGTGAACACAAGATGGAAGTGACTGACGTAAGATTACGCCGCGTAAACACAGAAGGCCGCATGAGAGCAATTGCCTCTATTACTCTAGACCATGAATTTGTTGTTCATGATATTCGTGTAATTGACGGTAATAATGGATTATTTGTAGCAATGCCAAGTAAACGTACTCCAGATGGAGAATTCCGTGACATTGCACATCCAATTAATTCTAATACACGCTCTAAAATTCAAGATGCGGTTTTAACAGAGTATCACCGTTTAGGCGAGTTAGAAGAGGTTGAGTTTGAAGAAGCGGGCGCTTCGTAAAATTCGAATGACAAGGGCTTTTTAAAGAAAGTCCTATAATTTTGCAACAAACTCCTGTAAGCATTTACAGGAGTTTGTTTTTTTGTGTTTATATTTATATGTCGTTCGGAAAATTCTAAATTCAATAAAACAAAGAGGAAAACTTCTAATTTTTTCAAAATCATTTTAAATAGTATAGCTTATTTCTTAAAAAAGATACTAAAGAGTAAAACATCTTATAAGAATTATGGTAAAATTTAATAGTTAAAATGTGTTTCTTGAAATATATGATGATTTAGGATAATATCGTTAATGGATAAATAGGTTGCGATGGAGGGTCTATATGTCAAACAGATTTGCAGTGATTCTAGCTGCGGGCAAGGGCACACGTATGAAGTCTAAGCTATACAAAGTGCTTCATCCTGTATGTGGAAAACCTATGGTACAACATGTTGTCGATCAAGTATCTCAATTAGGATTGCAGAAACTTGTAACAGTCGTAGGACATGGTGCTGAAATGGTACAAGAACAGCTAGGAAACGTAAGTGAGTTTGCATTACAAGCAGAACAACTTGGTACAGCGCATGCTGTAGATCAAGCTGCAAGTGTACTTGCAAATGAAGAAGGAACAACTTTAGTTATTTGTGGTGATACACCGCTAATAACTGCTGAAACGATGGAAGCATTACTTCAGCAACATAAAGAAGCAGGGGCAATGGCGACGGTGCTAACAGCTTACATAGAAGAACCTGCTGGATATGGTCGTATCGTTCGTAATGAGAATGGTCATGTTGAAAAAATTGTTGAGCATAAGGATGCAAATGAGAAGGAATTAGCTATTAAAGAAATCAATACAGGTACGTATTGTTTTGATAATAAAGCTTTATTTGCTTCACTTTCTAAAGTTTCAAATGATAACGTACAAGGTGAATATTACCTGCCAGATGTTATTGAGATTTTAAAAAATGAAGGTCATATTGTATCAGCTTATCAAACAGAGCACTTCGATGAAACGTTAGGTGTTAACGACAGAGTCGCTCTATCGCAAGCGGAAATTATTATGAAAAACCGTATCAACCGAAAAAACATGGTAAATGGTGTTACGATTATTGATCCAAGTAACACGTATATTTCTGCTGATGCAATTATCGGTAGTGATACAGTTCTTCATCCAGGAACAATTATTGAGGGGAACACTGTAATTGGTTCAGATTGTGAAATTGGACCACATACAGTAATTCGTGATAGTGAAATTGGAGATCGTACGACAATTCGTCAATCTACTGTACATGATAGTAAGCTTGGTACAGAAGTATCGGTTGGTCCATTTGCACATATTCGCCCAGATTCAGTTATTGGAGATGAAGTACGCGTTGGAAACTTCGTGGAAATCAAAAAAACTGTTTTTGGTAATAGAAGTAAAGCTTCACACTTAAGTTATATCGGGGATGCACAAGTTGGAGAAGACGTGAATCTTGGTTGTGGTTCAATTACGGTGAACTATGACGGTAAGAATAAATTCAAAACTGTGATTGGTAACGGGGTATTTATTGGATGTAATTCAAACCTTGTTGCTCCTGTAACAGTTGAAGATGGTGCTTATGTGGCAGCAGGCTCTACAATTACAGAGAATGTTCCATCAAAAGCATTATCTGTAGCACGTGCACGTCAAGTTAACAAAGAAGACTATGTTGATCAATTGCTGAATAAGAAAAAATCATAATGTGGAGGGTTAATCTAGATGTCGACTCAATATCTAAATTCTAATTTGAAAGTATTCTCTTTAAACTCTAATAAGGAACTTGCTGAGCAAATTGCAAAGCACATTGGAGTAGGACTAGGAAAATGTTCTGTTGATCGTTTTAGTGATGGAGAAGTTCAAATTAACATTGAAGAAAGTATCCGTGGTTGCGATGTATTCATTATTCAATCTACAAGCTTCCCAGTAAACGAACATATCATGGAATTACTTATTATGATCGATGCATTAAAGCGTGCATCTGCAAAAACAATTAATATTGTTATTCCTTACTATGGTTATGCGCGTCAAGACCGTAAAGCGCGTTCTCGTGAACCAATTACATCGAAACTTGTAGCAAACTTGCTTGAAACAGCAGGTGCAACTCGTGTAATCACTCTAGATTTACATGCTCCACAAATTCAAGGGTTCTTTGATATCCCAATCGACCACTTAATGGGTGTACCGATTCTTTCAGATTACTTTGAAACAAAAGGTCTTAAAGATATCGTAATCGTGTCACCTGACCATGGTGGGGTAACTCGTGCTAGAAAAATGGCAGATCGCCTAAAAGCGCCAATCGCTATTATTGATAAGCGTCGTCCTCGTCCGAACGTATCAGAGGTAATGAACATTATCGGTAATATTGAAGGTAAAACAGCAATTTTAATTGATGACATCATTGATACAGCTGGTACAATTACATTAGCAGCGAACGCTCTTGTTGAGAACGGTGCTTCTGAAGTATATGCTTGCTGTACACACCCAGTATTATCTGGTCCAGCAATTGAACGTATCCAAAACTCAAATATTAAAGAGTTAGTTGTAACGAACTCTATCGTATTACCAGAAGAGAAGAAAATCGACAAAGTACATGAACTTTCAGTTGCTCCACTAATCGGAGAAGCGATCATTCGTGTATACGAAGAAGAATCTGTAAGTGTATTATTCAATTAATTGGATAGAATGAGACGTAACCAAGATTGGTTACGTCTTTTCGTATCGAAAAAAGAAAGTAGTGGTACAAGAATGAAATTGATAGTAGGACTTGGGAACCCGGGTAGAGAATATGAATTAACAAGGCATAATATTGGGTTTATGGCGATTGATGAACTTGCAAAGCGTTGGAATATTTCTTTAAACGAACAAAAATTTAAAGGAGTATTTGGTGCAGGGTTTGTTAATGGAGAAAAAGTAATCTTACTAAAGCCACTTACATATATGAATTTATCTGGGGAAAGTATTCGTCCACTTATGGATTACTATAAAATTGATGTAGAGGACTTCGTTGTTCTGTACGATGATTTAGACATCCCTGTAGGTAAATTACGCCTTCGTATGAAAGGTAGTGCTGGTGGACATAATGGTGTGAAATCAACAATTTCACATTTAGGAACACAAGAGTTTCAACGTATCCGTATGGGAATTGATCGTCCGAAAAATGGAATGAAGGTAGTAGATTACGTATTAGGACGCTTTACATCGGAAGAAATTCCTGATGTAAATCATTCTATTGAAAAAGCAGCAGATGCATGCGAAGAATGGTTAAATAAACCGTTTCTTCAAATCATGAATACTTTCAATAGTTAAGGGTATGGTTTGGAATATTTTATTTAGTTTTTACCCATACTAGTGGTAATTGGATTTTTAGGAGGCTAGTATGGAAGGGTATTATTATTGCAGACATTGCGGGAGTAATGTAGGCTCCGTTACCGCAGAAAAAGTATATAGCGACGTTTTATTTCAACTAACAGAGCAAGAAGTAGTAGAGATGATTCATTTTCATGAGAATGGAAATATATATATAAAAACGATTTGTGAATCGTGTCAAGAAACGCTCGCATCTTATCCTGAGTATTATGAATATGAAAAATTTCTGCAATAAAATGTTGTCGCTTTGGCGTGTCCAAAGCATTTTTCTGTTTTCTTTTTCCAAAATATTTGCATAAAATATAGTGGCTTGCTCTTTATGTTGAGAGGGGTTTTGAAAATGATAGGTTTATTAGAACAATTTTATAAAAATGAAGAGATCCAATCGGTTATTAATGGATTAGAAGATGGTTTAAAAGAGCAACTTGTATCAGGTATGGCAACCTCTTCTCGTTCGTTATTAATGGCGGCCTTATATAAAAAAACAAAAAAATCACAACTTATTGTGACACATAATTTATATCAAGCGCAAAAAGTGCATGAAGATTTAGTGGCATTACTTGGTGAAAAAGATGTATGGCTATATCCAGTGAATGAATTGATAGCATCAGAACTTGGTGTTGCAAGTCCAGAATTGAAGGCGCAACGTATTGAGGTATTAAACCGTTTAGCTGCTGGAGAGAATGGGATTATTGTAGCGCCAGTTGCAGGGCTGCGCAGATTTTTACCAATGAAAGAATTGTGGAAGCAAAGGCAAATTGAAATCAATCTAGGGCAAGAGATTGATTTAGATACATTTTTGCATACTTTACATCATATTGGTTATGAGCGTAAGTCGATGGTAGAGGCTCCTGGGGAATTTAGTTTGCGCGGGGGAATATTAGATATTTATCCACTAACTGAAGAGTTACCATTTCGTATTGAATTTTTCGACACAGAAGTCGATTCTATTCGATTATTTGATGTGGATGAGCAGCGCTCTCAAGATAAAAAAGAAAGTGTTAGATTTGGTCCAGCAACAGAGTTTTTATTTTCGCAGGAAGAATTGAAATTGGGAATTAAGCATCTTGAGGAAGGCTTGACCAAGACGATGCAAAAACTTTCCGATGATAAATTGAAGACTACAGTGCTTGAGACGGTAAGTCATGAAATTGAGATGTTAAAAAACGGGCAAAGTATAGAACAGATGTTTAAATATTTATCTATTTTCTATAAAGAACCTGCTAGTCTGATAGATTATTTACCAGAAGATGGTGTTGTAGTTTTAGATGAGATTTCCCGTATTCAAGAAACCGCATCACATCTTGAAACAGAAGAGGCGGAATGGTATATATCACTTCTTGGTGAGGGAACAATTATTCAAGATTTATCTTTCTCCCACTCGTTTGAGGAATTTCTTCATCATAAAAAAAGAAGTTTTGTATATTTAACGTTATTCTTACGTCATATAGCACATACACATCCGCAAAACATTGTGAATGTGACATGTAAAACAATGCAAGACTTCCATGGGCAGATGCAGTTGTTGAAAACTGAAATTGATAGATGGAGCGAAGGGCATTTTACGACTGTTGTGCTTGGCACAGATGATGAACGTGTGAAAAAACTACAACATATTTTAAGTGATTATGATATTGAGGCAGATATTGTAGAGGGCACAGATATATTATTGCCTGGAAGGTTACAAATTGCTGTAGGTGATTTACATGCGGGATTTGAAATGCCGATGCAAAAGCTTGTTGTCATTACTGAAAAAGAGCTTTTTCATAAGAAAGTTAAAAAATCACAACGTAAGCAAAAGTTATCGAATGCTGAACGTATTAAAAGTTATTCGGAATTAAAAGTTGGAGATTATGTAGTTCATGTAAATCATGGTATAGGTAAATTCTTAGGTATTGAGACATTAGAGATTAATGGTGTTCATAAAGATTACTTGAATATTAAATATCAAGGTAATGATAAGTTATACGTCCCAATTGAACAAATTGACCAAGTGCAAAAATATGTAGGATCTGAAGGGAAGGATCCTAAAGTTTATAAATTGGGTGGGAATGATTGGAAGAAGGTCAAAACGAAAGTCGAAAAATCTGTACAAGACATTGCGGATGACCTAATTAAACTATATGCTGAGCGCGAAGCTTCAAAGGGTTATGCATATACACCAGATACAGCAGAACAACAAGAATTTGAATCTTCTTTCCCATATCAAGAGACAGAGGATCAATTACGCTCTATTGAAGAGATTAAAAAGGACATGGAACGCGGACGTCCGATGGATAGGCTTCTTTGTGGTGATGTAGGATATGGAAAGACGGAAGTAGCTATTCGTGCGGCATTTAAGGCAATTATGGATGAAAAACAAGTTGCGATTTTAGTGCCGACAACAATCCTTGCACAACAACACTATGAAACAATTCGAGAGCGTTTTCAAGATTATCCAATCAATATAGGATTATTAAGTAGATTCCGTACGAGAAAACAGCAAAATGAAACGATTAAAGGTTTAAAAGATGGCACGGTAGATATTGTAATCGGAACGCATCGTATTTTATCTAAAGATGTTACTTATAAAGATTTGGGACTTCTGATTATTGATGAAGAGCAAAGATTTGGTGTAACACATAAAGAAAAAATCAAACAATTAAAAGCAAATGTTGACGTATTGACATTAACGGCAACTCCAATTCCGCGTACTCTCCATATGTCTATGCTTGGTGTGCGTGATTTATCTGTTATTGAGACGCCACCAGAGAATCGTTTCCCAGTCCAAACGTATGTAGTAGAGTATAATCCAGCATTAATGCGAGAGGCGATAGAACGAGAGCTTGCAAGAGGTGGGCAAGTTTATTTCCTGTATAACCGAGTGGAGGATATCGAACGAAAAGCAGATGAAATTTCGATGTTAGTTCCAGATGCTCGTGTAACTTATGCGCATGGGAAAATGAACGAAAGTGAATTAGAGTCTGTTATGCTATCGTTTTTAGAAGGGCAGCATGATGTTCTTGTAAGTACAACAATTATTGAGACAGGTGTAGATATTCCGAATGTAAATACGTTAATTGTATTTGATGCAGACCGTATGGGACTATCACAGTTGTATCAGCTTCGTGGGCGTGTTGGGCGTTCTAATCGCGTTGCGTATGCATACTTTGCATACAAACGTGATAAAGTGTTATCAGAAGTTGCAGAGAGACGTCTGCAAGCAATTAAAGAGTTCACAGAGCTTGGATCTGGCTTCAAAATTGCAATGAGGGATTTATCAATTCGTGGTGCGGGTAACTTGTTAGGGGCAGAACAACATGGATTTATTGATTCTGTCGGATTTGATCTATATTCTCAAATGCTAAAAGATGCGATTGAACAGCGCAGAGGAACAGATGGAGTTGAAAATACAGTTAATGTTGAAATCGACTTGGAAGTAGATGCATATTTACCAGATGCTTATATTTCAGATAGTAAACAAAAAATTATGATGTATAAACAATTTAGAGGTGTTTCTGCAATTGAGGATATTGAAGAGCTGCAGGAAGAGATGATAGATAGATTTGGTGATTACCCGCAAGAAGTTGGGTACTTATTACAAATTGCAAATATTAAAGTATTAGCAATGAAAGAACAAATTGAATTAATTAAGCAAAATAAATTTGAAGTAACAATCCTGTTCTCGGAACAAGCCAGCCAAAATATTGATGGCGGAAAATTATTCATGCTCGGAAATAGTTTTGGACGTATGATTGGTTTAGGAATGGAAGGATCACAATTGAAAATCGTTATGAAAACAAATGGTTTAGAAACATCGAAGTGGTTAACAATTGCTGAAAATTTACTAAAAGGCCTACCAGATGTAAAAAAAGAAGTCATAAATGCCTAATATAAGATAAAAAAATACAATTCGACGTGCATAGAAGAACTAATGTGTAAAATACTATGTCTAACAGTTGGTGATTTTTACATGAACAGGTAAATTCACCACTTTGATCATCAGTAGAAAGTGAGGCAGCATTAGAATGAAAGCAACTGGAATCGTACGTCGAATTGATGATTTAGGCAGGGTAGTAATCCCGAAGGAAATTCGTAGAACTTTACGTATTCGAGAAGGGGACCCACTAGAAATATTTGTTGATCGCGATGGAGAAGTAATTTTGAAGAAATATTCTCCGATTAGTGAATTAGGTGATTTTGCAAAAGAATATACGGAAGCTTTATACGATAGCTTAGGACATAATGTGCTTGTATGCGATCGTGATTCTATTATCGCAGTAGCAGGCATATCTAAAAAAGAATACTTAAATAAAAGTGTTGGCGATTTAATTGAGAAGACAATGGAAGAGCGTAAATCTGTAATTATGACAGATGAAAGCGAAATTTCAATTATTGATGGAGTAACAGAAAAAGTTCATTCCTATACAATTGGTCCAATTGTTGCGAATGGGGATCCAATTGGGGCTGTTATTATCTTCTCTAAAGAGGATATTATAAGTGAAATAGAGCATAAGTCAGTAAATACAGCTGCAAGCTTTTTAGCGAAACAGATGGAGCAATAAGGCTGTATCGAATTTCAGAAGTAGCAATCTGTCCTAATTATGATATTTCTTCTTGAGAAATCAATTATTTGGAGATATATGTATATTGAATGAAGGTAGCGCTTTGCTACCTTTTTTCGTTGCACGAACGTATTATTACTCGTGTAGGTAAGGAAGTTTGTCCTTTTCTTTATGATATAATACGAGGGGTGAGAACAGAAAAAGGAGTTTTCTTGTATGGAATCGAGGAAATATCAAGCCTTTTGGCGTGGGGCTATTATATTAACAATCGCAAGTTTTGTTACAAAGGTATTAAGCGCTTTTTACCGTATTCCATATCAAAATATAGCGGGTGATATTGGTTTTTATATTTACCAACAAATTTATCCGTTTTATGGATTTTGCTTAATTTTAGCTACTTATGGGTTCCCCATTATAATTTCAAAAATGGTTGCGGAACGATTAGAGCGAGGGAAAAAGCAAGAAGCAGAAGAAATTATTTGTGTATCTTTTTGGTTTTTATTGGGAATTGGTTTCGTTGGCTTTTTTACATTGTTCTTTGGTGCCGAAGCAATTGCAACAGCCATGGGCGATATACACTTAGATAAGCTATTGCGTGTTATTTCGTTTTCATTCATATTGATGCCGTTTTTATCTGTAGCAAGAGGATATTTTCAGGGTTTTAATAATATGATGCCAACAGCTGTTTCGCAAGTGATAGAACAAACAATTCGTGTTTCTATTATTGTATTTTTATCTCTATTCCTCATTGCTCACGGATTTGATTTATATACAGTCGGTGCAGGTGCTATGTTAGGCTCAATCGCAGGCGGATTGATTGGGATTATCGTACTTGTACTTTATATGCGTCATGACTTTCGTTCCATATTCTTTAAAAGTGTAAAGAGAATTAGAGGGAAAAAGAGGATTATTAATATCCTGTTTTGGCAAGGACTGGCGATTTGTGTTAGTAACTTAGTGCTTATTTTTATACAAATGGCCGATTCTGTTTCCTTCTATTCTTTACTTATTGGGGCAGGAGAGCAAGCTGAAAGTGCAAAGGTATTAAAAGGTGTTTATGACAGAAGTATCCCACTTATGCAATTAGGTACTGTCGTGACAACTTCTTTCTCGTTGTCGCTTATTCCAATTATTACAGCGGCGAAGGAAAGAGGAGATCTTACCTTTATTCGAGAAAAGGTAAAGTTAGCACTGAAAATAACATTTGTTATCGGGTTTGCAGCGGCCATTGGATTAACTTGTATTATTCAGCCTACGAATATTATGTTGTTTGAAAATAGTGATGGATCAGATGTTTTATCCATTTTATCCTTATCTATTTTATTTAGTTCATTGTCGATTACAACTGCTTCTATTTTGCAGGGGTTAGGACAAACATTAAAGCCAGCGATATTCGTTATATTTGGAGGTTGTTTAAAGTTAGCTTTAAACTATATGTTAATGCCGTATTTTGGTGTGAAGGGAGCTGCAATTGCAACACTAGTTGCGTTACTTGTAATTTCTTTGCTAAATAGTGCACTACTTATGCGAGCTGTATCGGAATCGCTTATCGATAAAAGGAATATGTTAGGTGTAGTTATTAGTGGTATCGGTATGGGATTTGTATTAATAATGTTTATGCGTGTATTGCAAATGTCTGGATTAGTAATTGATACGGAACATAGAGGGATTGCGACACTTGAGGCGTTGTTAGGTGTAGCTATCGGTGGATTAACATATGGGTTTTTAATTTTAAAATTACGCGTATTTACAAAAGCGGAAATAGGAACCGTTATGAAAAAAGAGAAAAAAGAAGGTTCATTGAAGAAGAGTGGATAGAGGTGGCAGGTTGTGAGTGGAATCATTACTATTTTAGGATTAGGTGCTGGTGAGTTAGATCAGCTAACGATGGGTGTATATCGGAAAATAAAAGAAGCAGATCACATGTTTGTTAGAACGAAGGAACATCCCGTTATAGAAGAGTTGGAGAAAGATGGTATACAATATACAGCCTTTGACAATATATATGAAGCACATGATACATTTGAAATTGTATATGAAACAATTGCGAATACATTGCTAGAACAAGCTGAAGGCACAGAAATCATCTATGCCGTTCCAGGGCACCCACTTGTAGCGGAAAGAACGGTTCAGCTACTTTTGGAAAAAGGCGAAGTAGCGAATGTTGAGGTGCGAATTGAAGGTGGACAAAGTTTTCTTGACCCTATGTTTGCAAGTCTTAAGATTGATCCGATTGAAGGATTCCAATTAATTGACGCCACATCATTTGAAAGAGGACAATTAGAATTACGTCAACATTTAATCTTTTGCCAAGTTTATGACGCATTCGTTGCATCAGATGTGAAATTAACATTAATGGAGATGCTACCAGATGATTACGAAGTGTATATCGTAACAGCTGCAGGGACTTCATTTGAACAAGTTAAAAAGGTACCGTTGTACATGTTAGATCATGAAACTGAGTTGAATAATTTAACGAGTGTGTACGTACCACCAGTTCAGGAACGTGCGTCCTTGTATCAACAGTTTGATGTGCTTAGAGAAATTATTGCAGACCTTCGTGGACCAAATGGTTGTCCGTGGGATAAAAAGCAAACACATCAATCTTTAAAGAAGTATTTAATTGAGGAAGCTTATGAAGTGTTGGAAGCAATTGATGAAGAGGATGATGATCACTTAGTAGAAGAACTGGGTGATATATTATTACAAGTTATGTTGCATGCCCAAATTGGAGAGGACGAAGGTTGGTTCTCTATAGATGATATTATTCGAACTTTATCTGAGAAAATGGTTCGTCGCCATCCGCATGTATTCGGGAATATGGATGTAAATAATGCCGATGAAGTAATTGCCAATTGGGAAGAAATTAAAAAACAGGAAAAAGGATTCGTGAAAGAATCTGTTTTAAATGGAGTTCCAAAGAGTTTACCACAGTTATTACGCGCTTATGAAATTCAGAAAAAAGCTGGTAAGGTTGGTTTCGATTGGGTTGAAGTACAACCGATGATAGAGAAAGCCTTAGAAGAATGGCAAGAGTTCCAACAAGAAGTTACAAACATGGATGAGACGAAGATGTTAGGTGAATTTGGCGATTTACTATTTGCGTTTGTTAATATAGCTCGTCATTATAAAATAGATCCAGAAGAGGCGTTACGTTCAACTAATGAGAAATTCGTTGGTCGTTTCTTATTCATGGAAGCAAAGGTAGCTGAAATGAATAAAGAGATGCAAGATTTATCATTAGAGCAGTTAGATGTTTTATGGGAAGAGGCAAAACAAACAGAGCGTTAATAGGGGGATTTAACATGCGTCTAGATAAGTTTTTAAAAGTATCGCGTTTAATTAAAAGAAGAACATTAGCGAAAGAAGTGGCTGACCAAGGAAGAATATCAATTAATGGTCAAGTGGCAAAAGCGAGTTCAGATGTGAAAGTAGCTGATGAATTAACAATTCGTTTTGGGCAAAAAATAGTAACTGTAAAAATAAACGAATTGAAAGAAACGACAAAAAAAGAAGATGCAGCAAATATGTATAGCTTAGTTCGTGAAGAAAAAGTAAAGGCTGAAGAAGGCTTGTTCTAAAATCAATTATCTCTTCATACATTACTATTAGCTAGTATAAATGTATGGGGGGATTTACGTGAATAATGGTTACTCACCTATGTCTTCTAATCAACAAAATGTTTCTGTAGAGCATGATATTATTATGCGTGGCAGGCGTGTAATTGATATTACCGGTGTAAAGCAGGTAGAGAGTTTTGATAGCGAAGAGTTTTTACTTGAGACTGTAATGGGCTTTTTAACAATTCGTGGTCAAAATTTGCAAATGAAAAATTTAGATGTAGAAAAAGGTATTGTATCGATTAAAGGGAAAGTTCATGAGATGCTGTATATTGATGAGAATCAAGGGGATAAAACTAAAGGCTTCTTTAGTAAGTTGTTTAAATGAGTCTAACAATTCAGTTGTATACGATGCTCTCAATGATTGGAATGGGTGCTTGGATTGGAGCGTCTTTAGATACCTACCAACGATTTTTAAAGCGTCAAGAACGTAAACGTTGGCTTGTATTTATACATGATATACTATTTTGGATTGTCCAAGCATTATTCGTTTTTTATGTATTGCTTCTTGTAAATGAAGCTGAACTACGTATATATGTATTTTTAGCATTATTATGTGGTTTTGCGGCATATCAAAGCTTATTGAAAGCAGTATATATGAGACTGTTAAATTTTCTCATCTATATTTTTGTGCAAACAACACACTTTTTTGTTCAAATTATACAGCTACTCATGATAAAACCTGTTATTATTATAGCGCAGCTATTTATTGCATTTATATTATTCTTATTTCGTATACTGCTTTCAATTGGACATGTGTTATGGAAAATGGTGATTTGGATATTACTTTTCATATGGAAAGTTTTTTTCTGGCCTGTTCGATTTATTGCTTCGCTCATATGGAAACTTCTCCCTAATCGTGTTAAACTTTTTATAATGAAACATGTAGGGTTCCTGCAATATGTAGCAAAATTGAAGGGACATATCTTCCAATTATGGGAGCGTATAAAAAAGAAGTTAGGGGGACCTCGGAAATGAGGGAACTGAGACAAAGAACAATCGAAAAACAGAGTCCAAATCCTGTTAAAGAGCATATAATACAAACGGATGAGAACAGGAAGCGACTTTATCGCCGTTTAGCGGTTTTTCTTGTCTTTGCTTTTACAATTATTGCGAGTATTAGTGTAACGTTTTATCAACAAAACAGTTCCATTAGAGCAAAAGAAGCAAAAGTTAAGGACATGAAAAAAGAACTGGATTCATTAACGAATAAAGAAAAGAGTCTAAAAGACGAAGTTCAAAAGTTAAATGATGAAGAGTACGTATTAAAGATTGCTAGAAGGGATTATTTCTTCTCTGGAAAAGGGGAGATAATTTTTCCTGTTTCTAAGTAGAGTATGTCTTATTGACACTATATTTTAGGATTATATATAATAAAGTAAAATTTGACTTTTTAACCACTAAGGAGGAGCATTTTTTTTATGTCAATCGAGGTAGGCAGCAAGTTACAGGGTAAAGTAACAGGTATTACAAATTTTGGGGCTTTTGTGGAGCTGCCAGAAGGCTTAACGGGTCTAGTTCATATTAGTGAAGTTGCTGATAATTATGTGAAAGATATTAACGATCACTTAAAAGTGGGCGACCAAGTAGAAGTAAAAGTTATTAACGTTGAAAAAGATGGTAAGATCGGTCTATCTATTAAAAAAGCGAAAGAGCGTGAAAAAACAGAAGGAGATCGTCCACGTGGTGAATACCAACGCGGTGGCGATCAACAACGTTCTGGACGTCCACAACGTAATAATCGTTCTTTCAACAGAGATAACCGTGGCGGTGGTAACGACCGAGCTCCAAAAGAAACATTCGAGCAAAAAATGGCACGTTTCTTAAAGGATAGCGAAGATCGCTTAACTTCTTTAAAACGTAACACAGAATCTAAACGTGGTGGCCGTGGCGCACGTCGCGGATAATCAGAACGTTTAATTCTTAGCATATAGAGAGGTGCCCAGGGCAATTGCTCGGGGTACTTTTTTATATGTGAAAATATATTTTTAAAAAAATTTTCAAGATATGTTGACTTTAAATTATATCTGAGGTAAGATACTAATTGTCCGTTAAATAAGACGACATGGCGGTGTAGCTCAGCTGGCTAGAGCGTACGGTTCATACCCGTGAGGTCGGGGGTTCGATCCCCTCCGCCGCTATATTTAATTTAACGGCCCGTTGGTCAAGTGGTTAAGACACCGCCCTTTCACGGCGGTAACACGGGTTCGAATCCCGTACGGGTCATCTAAAAAGATCATGCAAATTTGCATGATCTTTTTTTGTTAAATAAATTAAGACATACAATGCTTCTACAAAATCACCCTATATTTTCTGAATGTTCAATTAAAAACTTAAGGATAAATTACATACCGTGTATATATGTAGAGTTATTTCGAATAAAAAGTCGAACGATTATAAATGTGAAAACTGTTGTTTTGACAAAAATCCCAATGATCATCTTTTATAATGACAGTAATTAAACTATGCAGGTGGTGTTAAAAATATGCCTAAAGCAGGAAGGAATACTATGAATACAAGTGCATTGGCAATGAATGAGAGTCAGCTTGGAGCAGTAAAGTGGACGAGTAAGTTGCGAATGAAGTTTGAGCAAGTTTTCTTTAGATGGGGATTTATTATTGTTGTTATTGGTTTTCTTTTGGGACGAGCATATATATTAACAAACATTTTACCGTTTGCACTGCCGTTTTTTGCTGCTGTTTATGTTATGAAGCGGGATAAAATGCCGCTCGCGTTCTTGGCTCTAATGGGAGGCGCACTTTCAGTTTCGATAGATAATTTATTCTTTACCTTTGCATCTATTTTTACTTTCTTCATTTATAATATCTTCTTCAGTCGATTTACACGTAAAACTGTTGGTCTTGTTCCGTTCCAAGTATTTATCTCCGCATTAACCGCACATTTAGTTGTCGTATATTTTGCACAACAAACCGTCACCATGTACGATTTACTCGTTAGTACGATTGAGGCAGGGCTTAGCTTCGTATTAACTATGATATTTTTACAAAGTGTTCCGCTTTTAGTAGAAAGAAAAGGTAAACAGCAAGCATTAGAGACAGAAGAAATCGTTTGTTTAATTATATTACTAGCATCTGTTTTAACAGGTACAACAGATTGGTTTGTATATGATGCTTCTATTCAACATATTTTTACTAGGTATTTAGTGCTCGTGTTTGCATTTATCGCGGGGGCCGCTACAGGATCTACAGTGGGGGTTGTAACTGGACTAATATTAAGTTTAGCCAATGTCTCCAGCTTATCTCAGCTTAGCTTGTTAGCCTTTTCTGGGTTGCTTGGTGGTTTATTAAAAGAAGGGAAACGTTTAGGTGTTAGTTTAGGCTTATTAATTGGGACGAGCTTGATTACGCTATATGTAGACAAGCAAACAAACATTGTGACAACTTTAATTGAATCTGGTGTGGCGATTGCTTTCTTCTTATTAACACCGAAACTTGTAATGGATCGTATTGCTAAATTTATGCCGGGCACACAGGAACATTCGCAAGATCAACAGCAGTATTTAAGAAGGATGCGTGATGTTACAGCGAATAAGATTAATCAATTTGCCAATGTATTTGCTGCTTTATCTAATAGCTTTTCTGTATATGGATATGTGGAGGAGGAAGATAAAGAGACAGAGGCAGATTTGTTCTTAAGTACAATTACTGCAAAAACATGTCAAACATGCTTTAAAAAGGACCAATGCTGGGTAGTTAACTTTGATAAAACGTATGATTATATGAAACAAATAATGAGCGAAACGGAAGAGGGGACGTTGCAGCATAATCGGAAGTTAGTTCGTGAATGGGATAAGCATTGTGTGAGAGGGAAGAAAGTGACGGATTTAGTAGCAGGCGAATTAGATCACTTTTATGAGGGGCAAAAATTACGAAAACAAATGAAGGAAAATCGTAGAATAGTAGCAGAGCAACTATTAGGTGTATCAAAAGTTATGGAAGATTTCGCTAAGGAGATACAGAGAGAACGAGAAAATCATCAAGTACAGGAAGAACAGATTTTGCAAGCGTTTCGTGATTTTGGTGTAGAAATAGAGCATGTTGATATTTATTGTTTAGATAGAGGGAGTATTGATATTGAAATGTTGATTCCAGTTGCATCTAATGAACATGGGGAATGTGAAAAGTTAGTTGCACCGATGCTTTCTGATATTCTAAAGGAAAACATTGTTGTTAAACATGAAGAAAAATCTTCTTATCCGAACGGCCATAGCTTAATATCATTTGGTTCAGCAAAAACGTATTCTCTTGATACAGGATTGGCCACAGCTGCAAAAGGCGGTGGGTTTGTTTCGGGTGATTCTTACGCGATGATGGATTTAAGTGTTGGTAAATATGCACTTGCAATTAGTGATGGTATGGGAAATGGGCAAAGAGCTCATATGGAGAGTAAAGAAACGGTAAAATTATTACAAAAAATACTTCAATCAGGTATTGATGAGGAAATAGCGATTAAGTCTATCAATTCTATTCTTTCATTAAGAACAACAGAAGAGATGTTTACGACGTTAGATTTAGCTATGGTAGATTTGCGGGATGCGAGTGCGAAATTTTTAAAGATTGGATCGACGCCGAGTTTTGTTAAACGTGCAAATAATATTTTGAAAATTGAGGCAAGTAATCTGCCAATGGGGATTATTGAGGATGTTGAAGTTGATGTAGTGGGTGAACAATTAAAAACGGGCGATATTCTTATTATGATGAGCGATGGGATTTTTGAGGGAGCACAGCATGTGGAAAATCATGAACTATGGATGAAGCGGAAAATTAAAGAGTTACAAACCGAAGATCCGCAAGAAATTGCTGATATCATCATGGAAGAGGTGATTCGCTCTTGTGATGGTTATATAAATGACGATATGACCATTGTTGTGGCGAAAGTGAAGAAAAATATGCCAAAGTGGGCTACGATTCCAATTGTAGGAGTGCAGGCACAATAAAGTAAAACTTTAATTAGTGGGGGGCTTCATCTCCCGCCGATTATTATCCTTCACCAATTGGGCTTTTACGGGTAGCTTGTCCCATCTAACTTCTTTGTTTTTACTGAATTTTGAGTTGGGATTCTTACTGTCCACAAATAGCGGGATAAATTTGAAGAGTGATGTTTTTCTATCGCTGTTTCTTTCTAAAACCTAGGTAAATGCCTAGGTTTTTTTTCTTTAGAAGATAATGTTATTATTTTTGGGAATATGTACGGATGATGTAAGATAAAAATGTAATTTTTGTATATCTTTTTTTTGCACAATGTTTGTAAAAGTTGTACCATTATAAACAAGGTAACTAACGTTGCTGTTCTTGTTTAATGAAAGGTGATTACGAAGTTGAAAGATACATTTGTTGAAAAGGTAGATGACTTTGTAAAGCAGCATGATGTATTAAAGGAACGTTCAACAATTGTTGTAGGTGTTTCAGGTGGTCCTGACTCTTTGGCTCTTCTATATTATTTGTTAGAAAAAAGAGCAGCAAAACGGTTTGAAATTGTAGTGGCACATGTGGATCACATGTTTAGAGGTGATGAATCTCATGAGGACTTACAGTTTGTGCAGGACCTTTGTAAAGGACTGGGAGTTATTTGCGAAACGATAAGGATTAATGTGTCGCAATATCAACAGCAATACGGGATGAATGCACAGGTTGCTGCTAGAGAATGCAGATATGCATTTTTGGAAAGAATAATGAAGAAATATGATGCGAGGTATGTAGCTCTTGGACATCATGGTGATGATCAAGTGGAGACGATTTTAATGCGTCTTGTACGAGGGAGTACTCCGAAAGGGTATGCAGGAATTGCGGTGAAGCGTCCTTTTCATAATGGGTATTTAATTAGGCCGTTACTTGGAGTAACGAAGGAGGAAATTGTTGATTACTGTAATAAGCTAAAAATAATTCCCCGTATAGATCCGAGTAATAAAAAGGAAGTATATACAAGGAATCGATTACGTAAATATGTTCTTCCTCATTTGAAAGAAGAAAATTCAAAAGTGCATGAGAAATTCCAAAAATTTAGCATGCAGATGCAAGAGGATGAGGCGTATTTGCAGGAATTAGCTTTTGAGAAAATGAATAAAGTAATTACAAAAAAAAGTGATAAACAAATTAGCTTATCAATTCCTGCCTTTGAATCCATGTCTATGCCTTTACAAAGAAGAGGGATTCAACTAATATTAAACTATCTTTATGAATATAAGATTCCATCTTCTCTTTCCTCTATACATATTGACAAAGTGATTGAGTTTTTTAAGCGGACACAACCTTCGGGTTCACTTGATTTCCCAGGTGATTTAAAAATTGTTCGCACATACGAGGAGTGTAGCTTTGGATTTAAACAAGAAATTGTTTCTCCTTTTTTACAAGGTTTATCAGTACCCGGGACAATTACGCTATCGAACGGGGATAAACTTGTAACCGAGGTGAGCGAAGATATACCAAGTAACATGAATGAAACAGTATTTGTTGCTAAGTATAATGATATATCATATCCACTTCGTATTCGTTCTAGAGAAAATGGAGATCGCATGTCAATACAAGGTATGAATGGCACCAAAAAGATAAAAGCTATTTTTATCGAAGCGAAAGTACCAAGAGAAAAAAGAGAAGAATGGCCGGTCGTTTGTGATGCAAGTGGGAATATTATTTGGTTACCCTTGTTGAAGCGATCTGCATTTGCTATCTCGAAAGAGAAGGCAAAGAAGGATAAATATATGATTATTCACTACAAAAGCAAGGAGTCTTCCGGGAGGATAATGAAATGATGAATCAAGATATCGAAAAAGTATTAATTTCTGAAGAGCAAATACAAGAAAAGGTGCTCGAATTAGGCGCAATTATTGCAGAGGATTACAAAAACACAGTACCTCTTGCGATTGGTGTACTAAAGGGTGCAATGCCATTCATGGCAGATTTATTAAAGAGAACAGATACATATCTTGAAATGGATTTTATGGCTGTATCTAGTTACGGTCACTCAACTGTTTCAACAGGCGAAGTGAAAATTTTAAAAGACCTTGATACTTCTGTAGAAGGTCGCGATATTTTAATCGTTGAAGATATTATTGATAGCGGTCTTACGCTAAGTTACTTAGTAGACCTATTTAAATATCGTAAAGCGAAGTCTGTAAAAATCGTTACGTTATTAGATAAACCGACAGGCCGTAAGGTAGATTTGAAAGCGGATTATGTTGGATTTACTGTACCGCATGAATTTGTTGTAGGATATGGATTAGATTATAAAGAGCAGTACCGTAATCTTCCTTATGTAGGAGTATTAAAACCAAGCGTTTACTCAAATTAATTAAATACAGGCGTCACAATTGTATAGGAAAGTTTTTCTATGTTACGATTTACTATAGTGTTTATGCCGTGAGAGGAGGTTAGGAATGAATCGTATCTTCCGTAATACCATCTTTTATTTACTGATATTCCTAGTAGTAATTGGAATCGTGAGCTATTTTAATGGTTCGACACAAAAAACGACATCAGTTAGCTACGATAAATTCATTACTAAACTAGAAAAAGGTGAAGTGCGTAATGTGCAACTTCAACCGAAAAATGGTGTGTTTGAAGTAAAAGGACAATTTAATAACTCTAGCCAGGGAGAACAATTTGTTACTTATGCACCAAATACTGAGGAATTACAAAAGAAAATTAATGATAAAGCGCAAGGTGCTGAAGTTAAGTATCAACCAGCAGAAGAAACAAGTGCTTGGGTAACCTTCTTTACTTCTATCATCCCGTTTGTCATTATCTTCATTTTATTCTTCTTCTTATTAAACCAAGCTCAGGGCGGCGGTAGCCGTGTTATGAACTTCGGGAAAAGTAAGGCGAAGTTATATAATGACGAAAAGAAAAAAGTTCGTTTCAGAGATGTTGCTGGAGCGGATGAAGAGAAACAAGAGCTTGTTGAGGTAGTTGAATTCTTGAAAGACCCTCGTAAGTTTGCTGAAGTTGGTGCCCGTATTCCGAAGGGTGTTCTATTAGTGGGACCTCCAGGTACAGGTAAAACTTTACTAGCACGTGCCGTTGCAGGTGAGGCAGGCGTTCCGTTCTTCTCTATCAGTGGTTCTGATTTCGTAGAGATGTTCGTCGGTGTCGGTGCATCACGTGTACGTGATTTATTCGAAAACGCAAAGAAAAATGCTCCTTGTATCATTTTCATTGATGAAATTGATGCGGTAGGACGTCAACGTGGCGCGGGTCTTGGTGGTGGCCATGATGAGCGTGAGCAAACGTTGAACCAATTACTTGTTGAAATGGATGGATTCGGTGCAAACGAAGGTATTATTATCATCGCTGCGACAAACCGTCCTGATATTCTTGACCCAGCATTATTACGTCCAGGTCGTTTTGACCGTCAAATTACAGTAGATCGTCCAGATGTAAATGGCCGTGAAGCTGTACTTAAAGTACATGCTCGTAATAAACCGCTTGATGAGAATATCAACTTAAGAGCAATCGCGACTCGTACGCCAGGATTCTCTGGTGCCGATCTTGAAAACTTATTAAACGAAGCTGCTTTAGTGGCTGCACGTCAAGATAAGAAGAAAATTGATATGAGTGACATTGATGAAGCGACGGATCGTGTTATTGCAGGTCCAGCTAAGAAAAGTCGTGTTATCTCTGAAAAAGAACGTAATATCGTTGCTTTCCATGAAGCGGGCCACACTGTAATTGGTGTTGTTCTTGATGAAGCTGATGTCGTTCATAAAGTAACAATTGTCCCTCGTGGTCAAGCTGGTGGATATGCGGTAATGCTTCCGAAAGAAGATCGTTACTTCATGACAAAACCAGAGTTGCTTGATAAAATCACTGGTTTACTTGGTGGTCGAGTAGCTGAGGAGATTGTATTTGGTGAAGTAAGTACAGGTGCTCATAATGACTTCCAACGTGCGACTGGTATTGCAAGACGTATGGTTACGGAATTTGGTATGAGTGATAAGCTTGGACCAATGCAATTTGGTAGCTCACAAGGTGGTCAAGTGTTCTTGGGAAGAGACTTCCATTCAGAACAGAACTATAGTGATGCGATTGCACATGAAATCGATGTGGAAATGCAAACGATTATGAAAGAATGTTATGCTCGTGCAAAAGAAATTCTTACTGACAATCGTGATAAACTAGATCTTATTGCGAAAACGTTACTTGAAGTAGAAACGTTAGATGCAGAGCAAATCAATCATTTATGTGATTATGGCAGATTGCCAGAACGTCCAACATCTTCAGCTGATGTGAAAGTAAACATCAACATGAAGAAGGACGATGAAGATACAGAAGATAAGTAAGAGATGAAGGAGTGACGATAGTCACTCCTTTTTTATTTGTAGAACGAAGTGAAAAAAGAATTTAAATAAAACTGGTATTAAAAATTGAAATAGAGAGTCATCTTTTTGTAAAATGATGAGGATAGAAAAGCTGATTATATAAGTATGTGTGATATGATGTTTTTATAAGTTTTATACATACTGCACAAATATAGATTAAATAAGATAAGTGGTGAGAATATGATTTTTGTATTGGATGTAGGGAACACAAATGCTGTACTAGGCGTGTTTGAAGAAGGGGAACTTCGTCAACATTGGCGCATGGAAACAGATCGTCATAAGACAGAAGATGAATATGGAATGCTTGTAAAACAATTGCTTGAGCATGAGGGTCTTTCGTTTGAAGATGTGAAAGGTATTATCGTGTCTTCAGTCGTACCACCAATTATGTTTGCTTTAGAGCGCATGTGTGAAAAGTATTTTAAAATTAAACCGCTTGTAGTAGGTCCTGGAATAAAAACAGGGCTAAATATTAAATATGAAAATCCACGTGAAGTAGGCGCGGACCGAATTGTAAATGCAGTAGCAGGAATCCACTTATATGGAAGTCCGCTTATTATTGTCGATTTTGGTACGGCTACTACATATTGTTATATTAACGAAGAAAAGCATTATATGGGTGGAGTTATTACGCCGGGAATCATGATTTCAGCAGAGGCTTTATATAGTAGAGCGGCAAAACTTCCTCGTATTGAAATTACAAAACCAAGCAGTGTTGTTGGGAAGAATACAGTAAGTGCGATGCAATCTGGCATTCTTTATGGGTATGTTGGACAAGTGGAAGGTATCGTTAAGCGTATGAAAGAGGAAGCTAAACAAGAACCGAAAGTTATTGCAACAGGTGGATTGGCGAAATTAATTTCAGAAGAATCGAATGTAATTGATGTTGTAGATCCATTTTTAACATTAAAAGGTTTATATATGTTATACGAGCGTAATGCAAATTTACAGCATGAGAAAGGTGAATAAATAAGTATGAAAGATTATTTAGTAAAAGCGTTAGCATTTGATGGGGAAGTGCGTGCGTATAGTGTACGCACAACAAACACAGTAAGTGAGGCACAAAGACGTCATGATACATGGAGAACAGCTTCAGCAGCGCTTGGTCGTTCTTTAACTGCAGGTACAATGATGGGTGCAATGTTAAAAGGTGACCAAAAGTTAACGATTAAGGTAGAAGGTAATGGTCCGATTGGTCCTATCTTAGTAGATGCTCATGCAAATGGGGATGTACGTGGTTATGTAACAAATCCACATGTTGACTTTGAAGGAACGGAACAAGGGAAATTACGTGTATATCAAGCTGTAGGTACTGAAGGATTTGTAACGGTAATTAAAGATATTGGTATGCGTGAGCCATTTATTGGTCAATCTCCAATTGTTTCAGGAGAATTAGGGGAAGACTTCACGTATTATTTTGCAGTTTCCGAGCAGACACCTTCTTCTGTAGGTGTTGGCGTTCTTGTAAATGGGGATGATAGCATATTAGCGGCAGGTGGATTTATCCTTCAAATTATGCCAGGCGCACAGGAAGAAACAATTTCATTCATTGAAGAACGTTTGCAAAAAATCCCTCCAGTATCAACGTTGATCGAACAAGGGCTTTCTCCAGAAGAGTTACTGTATGCAGTTCTTGGAGAAGATAAAGTAAAAGTATTAGAAACGATGGATGTTCAATTTAATTGCACATGCTCACGCGAACGTATTGAGAGTGTGTTAATTAGTTTAGGTAAAACAGAGTTAGAGCAAGTTCGTGAAGAAGAGGAAGAGACAGAAGTGCACTGTCATTTCTGTAATGAACGATACAAGTTCTCTAAAGAAGATATTACAAATTTAATTGAGAATCTGTAATAAGGGAATTAAGGGGAGCGATCCTCCAAATAGATTGACAAACAGGGAATTTTCTGACAAAATCTAAATATAGATAAAACCAATAAAAATACTCGGTGTTAGGAGTGACAGGAATGCGAGTGGCACAATCAGTTTCAGAATTAATCGGGAAAACGCCGATCGTTAAGTTGAACCGCATCGTAGAATCAGACAGCGCAGATATATACTTAAAATTAGAATTTATGAATCCCGGGAGCAGCGTTAAAGATCGTATTGCGTTAGCTATGATTGAAGATGCTGAAAAAAAGGGATTATTAAAAGAGGGCGATACAATCATTGAGCCAACAAGTGGTAACACAGGAATTGGTTTAGCGATGGTAGCAGCTGCTAAAGGATATAAGGCAATTTTAGTAATGCCAGAAACGATGAGTGTTGAGCGTCGTAATTTATTACGTGCTTATGGCGCTGAATTAGTATTGACTCCAGGGCCTGAAGGAATGGGCGGAGCAATTCGTCAAGCGACTGAATTAGCAAAAGAACATGGTTACTTTATACCGCAACAGTTCAAAAATCAATCAAATCCAGAAATTCATCGTTTAACAACAGGTCCAGAAATTGTTGAACAAATGGGTGACCAATTAGATGCGTTTATTGCAGGTATTGGTACAGGTGGAACGATTACTGGTGCTGGTGAAGTACTGAAGGAAGCGTATAAAGATATTAAAATTTATGCAGTAGAACCTGCGGATTCACCAGTATTATCTGGTGGGAAACCAGGTCCACATAAAATCCAAGGAATTGGAGCGGGATTCGTTCCAGAGACATTGGATGTAGAAGTATATGATGAAATTGTTCAAGTGAAAACAGAGCAAGCATTTGAATATGCAAGAAGAGTGGCTAAAGAAGAAGGTATTTTAGTGGGTATCTCTTCAGGAGCGGTTATTTATGCAGCGACAGAAATTGCGAAAAAGTTAGGTAAAGGGAAAAAGGTACTTGTTATTATCCCAAGTAACGGTGAACGTTATTTAAGTACACCACTTTATCAATTTGAGTCTTAATTATATGTGATTGAAAAAGCATCCTTGAAAAAGGATGCTTTTTCTTTTTGGATTGGAAATAGGAAAAGAGTGAATGACTAGAAAACTTCATGTAAAATAAGAGGTAGTATAATTAATTTATTTTCACTAGCCTTCGAGTATAACCGATCTATACACATAACGAATGTAGTTGAGGTGGTTAATCTAAGAGGGTGGGATAAAAGAAGACGGGGTGTTGATATGCAACGAAGAAAATCTTTAGCGCTTTCTATTCCATATCAGTTAGATTTCTTTAAGCAATATAAATTTCTTTCTAAGGATAAGCCACAACATATTTTGTTAGAGAGTGGACGTGGCGGTCGTTATAACATTGTGGGATTAAACCCAGTAGCGATAATCCGAGGGAAGGGTGAAGCGTTACATATAAGCGAAAGTGGTAAGGAAACAATAAAGCAAGGAAACCCATTAGATCTAATGCAGGAATATATGGAGCGATGGAAAACAGACTATAATCCGGAGTACCCGCCGTTTCAAGGTGGGGCAATTGGTTACTTTAGTTATGATTGCATCCGTTATATTGAAAAACTTCCTTCTCTTGCGGAGGATGACATTAATATACCTGATATATTCTTTTTATTATTTGATGATGTGTTTGTGTATGATCAAGAAGAAAAAGTACTATGGATTATTATACATTATGTAGATGAGCATGAAGAGGCGAAAGAACGATTAAATGAATGGAAGATTCTTTGGGCGACAGAAGCGCCGGAAGTGACTATACCATTTGCATGCCCTGAAAAGAAAAGTGAAGCAGTTGCTTTTACTGAAGAAAGCTTTATGAAGGCGGTTGAATGTATTCAAGAATATATTGGGGCTGGTGATGTGTTCCAAGTAAACTTGTCGACAAGACAAGAGAGAACGTTACAAACACACCCGCTAGAAATCTATACAAGTCTTCGTGAAATTAATCCATCTCCATATATGGGTTACTTGGAGCTTGGGGAGTTTCAAATTGTTAGTGGTTCGCCAGAGTTGCTAATTAAGAAAAAAGGAACTGAAGTAAGTACAAGACCAATTGCCGGAACAAGATCTAGAGGGGCGAATGAGCAAGAGGATGAAGAATTAGCAAGAGAATTAATTGAGAATGAAAAAGAAAGAGCGGAGCACGTCATGCTTGTAGATTTAGAACGAAATGATTTAGGACGTGTTTGTAAATATGGCACTGTAGAAGTAGATGAATTTATGGTAATTGAGAAATACTCACATGTTATGCATATTGTTTCTAATGTGCGTGGTGAGGTGGAAGAAGATAAAGATGCTTTTGATTTAGTAAAGGCTGTATTCCCAGGGGGAACAATTACTGGTGCCCCGAAAATACGTACGATGGAAATTATTGAAGAATTAGAACCTGTTCGCCGAGGGATTTATACAGGTTCAATTGGTTGGATTGGTTATTCTGGAGATACGGAATTAAATATTGTAATTAGAACACTTCTTGCTAAAGATGGAAAAGCGCATGTACAAGCAGGAGCGGGAATTGTAATTGATTCAAATCCGGAAAATGAATATAAAGAGTCGTTAAAAAAGGCGATTGCTTTATGGCGTGCAAAAGAATGTAGTGAAGAAACGGTTAGGTGAGAGAAATGATATTAATGATTGATAATTATGATTCTTTTACATTTAATTTAGTGCAGTTTCTTGGAGAACTGGGACAAGAGCTTGTTGTTAAACGTAACGATGAAGTGACTATTTCAGATATTGAGAATATGAAACCAGACTTTTTAATGATTTCGCCAGGCCCATGTAGTCCGAATGAAGCGGGTGTTAGTATGGAGGTTATTCAACACTTTGCCGGAAAGATTCCGGTTTTTGGGGTTTGTCTTGGGCATCAATCCATTGCACAAGTGTTTGGTGGGGAGGTAGTTCGTGCAGAGCGATTAATGCATGGGAAAACATCGCTTATGCATCATGACGGAAAGACAATTTTCTCGGATATTCCTAATCCATTTACCGCGACACGTTATCACTCACTTATTGTTAAGAAAGAAACGTTACCTGATTGCTTAGAGGTAACATCTTGGACTGAAGAAGGGGAAATTATGGCGCTTCGCCATACAACATTACCAATTGAAGGTGTACAGTTCCATCCGGAATCTATTATGACTTCTCATGGGAAAGAGTTGTTGCAGAATTTCATTCGTAAATACAGTCCAAGTGTGACATCATGTTAATTTACGTAAATGGTGAGTATATAGAAGCGAGTGAAGCGAGAATTTCCCCGTATGACCATGGTTATTTATATGGTCTTGGAGTTTTTGAGACGTTTCGTATTTATAATGGTCATCCTTTCTTGTTGGATGATCATTATGACCGTTTAATAGATGCGCTAGATACATTGCAAATTAAATGGACAATGACGAAAGATGAAGTACTGCTTATTTTGAAGAATTTACTCGTTAAGAATGAATTAGAGCATGCCTATGTACGTTTTAATGTATCAGCGGGTATAGATGAAATTGGATTGCAAACGGAAATGTATGAAGAGCCGTCTGTTATTGTTTTTATAAAACCGTTAGCAGCCCCGGGAGATGTAGTGGAAAAAGAAGGGGTTGTTTTAAAGCAAGTGCGAAATACACCAGAGGGTGCGTCCCGTTTGAAGTCTCATCATTATTTAAATAACATTTTGGGAAAACGTGAAATTGGAAGTGTTGCGAGTAAGGAAGGTATTTTCCTTACTGAAACAGGTTATGTTGCAGAGGGTATTGTTTCGAATCTCTTTTTTGTAAAAGGTGATATTCTATATACACCTTCGTTAAAAACGGGGATTTTAAATGGTATCACTCGTGCGTTTATTATAAAAGTTGCTGAAGAACTAGGTATAGAAGTAAAGGAAGGTTTCTTTACAAAAGAAGAATTGCTTTCAGCTGATGAAGTCTTTGTAACAAATTCGATTCAAGAAATTGTTCCACTTAATCATATAGAGGGGCGAGATTTCCCGGGTAAAGTAGGGATGGTTACAAAAAAGTTTATGAACCTTTATGAAATGCAGAGAGAGAAATTGTGGAGCAGAAATGAATTACGAAGAGGAGATGTGTAGTTTGAAGTGGGATTATGATTTGCGCTGCGGCGAATATACATTGAACTTAAATGAAAAAACTTTAATTATGGGGATTTTAAATGTAACGCCAGATTCGTTTTCTGATGGTGGGAGTTACAACGAGGTAGAGGCTGCGGTGCGCCATGCGAAAGAAATGCGAGATGCAGGTACTCATATTATTGATATCGGTGGAGAATCTACTCGCCCGGGCTTTGCTAAGGTATCAGTGGAAGAAGAAATAAAACGAGTTGTGCCGATGATTCAGGCAGTTTCAAAAGAAGTGCAATTGCCTATTTCTATCGATACGTATAAAGCTGAAGTTGCAAAACAAGCAATAGAAGCGGGTGCCCATATTATTAATGATATTTGGGGAGCGAAGGCGGAACCGAAAATTGCTGAAGTTGCAGCTCGTTATGATGTACCTATCGTCTTAATGCATAATCGCGATAACATGAATTATCGTAATTTAATGGCGGATATGATTGCTGATTTATATGACAGTATTAAAATTGCTAAAGATGCTGGCGTGCGAGATGAAAATATTATTTTAGACCCAGGTATTGGTTTTGCTAAAACACCTGAACAAAACTTAGAAGCAATGCGTAATTTAGAACAGTTAAACGTACTAGGTTACCCAGTTCTCTTAGGTACTTCAAGAAAGTCCTTTATTGGACACGTGCTAGATTTACCGGTAGAGGAACGTCTTGAGGGAACGGGAGCTACCGTTTGTCTTGGTATTGAAAAGGGTTGTGAGTTTGTTCGTGTTCATGATGTGAAGGAAATGGCACGTATGGCTAAGATGATGGATGCAATGATTGGTAAGGGGGTAAAGTAATTGGATAAAATTTATATTCATGATATGGAGTTTTATGGTTATCATGGTGTATTCCCAGAGGAAAATAAATTAGGCCAGAGATTTAAAGTGGACTTAACGGTGGAATTGGATTTGAAACAGGCAGGAGAAAGTGATGACTTAGAGCGGTCTGTCAATTATGGAGAGCTTTTCGAATTATGTAGGAAAGTTGTTGAAGATAGAACGTATAAGCTTGTAGAGAGCATTGCTGAAAATATTGCTACAGATATACTGAAACAATATGAGAGTATTTCAAGATGTACGATAAAGGTAATTAAACCAGATCCGCCGATCCCGGGACATTATCGTGCTGTAGCAGTAGAAATTACGAGAGAACGTCCATGAATAATATAGCTTACATTGCATTAGGTTCAAATATCGGAGA
Source organism: Bacillus sp. SH7-1 (assembly GCF_008042405.1). NCBI lineage: Bacteria > Bacillati > Bacillota > Bacilli > Caryophanales > Bacillaceae > Bacillus > Bacillus sp. SH7-1. The sequence goes on along the minus strand of NZ_QNUD01000011.1, from coordinate 3,623 downwards.
ACGTTATACGTATTTAACTGAAGCGATTCAGTTTTTAAACAAAAACCCGTATATCCAAGTTAACGATATTTCATCTGTATATGAAACAGAACCAGTTGGCTATACTGACCAAAGTTGCTTTTTAAATTTAGTTATAAAAATTTCTACCAATTTATCACCGCAAGAATTATTGAAGGTTACACAAAGAGTAGAGAATGATTTAGGAAGAAAAAGGGAAATCAGGTGGGGTCCGAGGACCATCGACCTTGACATTTTGCTATATAATCAAGAAAATATTGAAGCAGAGAATCTTATTGTTCCGCATCCGCGGATGTTCGAAAGAGCTTTTGTTATCGTTCCGTTGTTAGAGATTAATCAAGATATAAAACAAAACATTTCACGTTCACAAGTAGAAGAAATGAAAAGGCGAGAGGGAGTAACGGTATGGAAGCAGAAAAATGGGGAAGACGCATTCGTGCTTTTCGAAAGCTAAAAGGTTATACACAAGAAGGCTTTGCAAAAGAGTTAGGGGTATCTGTATCTGTTTTAGGTGAAGTTGAGAGAGGGAATCGATCGCCTTCCCAAGATTTTGTAGTGGAAGTTGCTAAAGCATTAAAAGTCTCGATAGATGAGTTAATGCCAAAGTGACTATGAAGGAAGGAGTAAGTCGAGTGTTAAAAATCGCAAATATTGAGATGAAAAATCCAGTTGTATTAGCACCGATGGCGGGAGTGTGTAACTCTGCATTCCGTTTGACAGTAAAAGAATTCGGTGCAGGTCTAGTTTGTGCCGAAATGGTAAGTGATAAGGCAATACTACTGAACAATAAAAGAACATTAGATATGTTATATATCGATGAGAGAGAAAAGCCATTAAGCTTACAAATTTTTGGTGGCGAGAAAGAAACTCTTGTAGATGCTGCGAAATACGTAGATAAATATACGACAGCGGACATCATTGATATTAATATGGGTTGCCCGGTACCAAAGATCGTTAAGTGTGATGCAGGAGCGAAGTGGCTTTTAGACCCGAATAAAATATATGAAATGGTAGCGGCAGTTGTAGATGCTGTAGAAAAGCCGGTTACAGTTAAAATGCGTATTGGTTGGGATGAGGACCATATTTTCGCAATCGAGAACGCGAAAGCTGTTGAGCGTGCTGGTGGACAAGCAGTAGCAGTTCATGGACGTACACGAGTACAAATGTATGAGGGAAAAGCAGATTGGGATATTATTAAACAAGTAAAGCAAGCTGTAAACATCCCGGTTATCGGAAATGGTGATGTCGCAACGCCACAAGATGCAAAGTGTATGCTTGATGAAATTGGTGTAGATGGTGTTATGATTGGCCGCGCTGCCCTTGGAGACCCGTGGATGATTTATCGTACGGTAAAGTATTTAGAGACAGGTGAACTAATGCCGGAACCGACAGTGCGTGAGAAAATTGACGTATGTATGTTGCATCTAGATCGTCTTATCGATTTAAAGAACGAAAATGTCGCTGTAAGAGAGATGAGAAAGCATGCAGCTTGGTATTTAAAAGGTATTCGTGGTAATGCAACTGTACGTAATGGTATCAATGCTTGTAATACGCGTGAAGACCTTGCGAATGTATTAGGTGTATTTGTAGAAGAAATAGAGGCAAAACAACAAACAATTCACGTTGGTTAATAATAGATAGGGAAGATTGACATTCTTCTATACACTTCCTATAATTACGTGAAAGAAAGAAGAACTGCCAGTTAGTTGCTGGCAGTTTTTCTAGTTGAGTAGAAAATGCTATACTGTATATATTGTAAAAATTAATAGAGCTGGAGTGATATCAATACCATGGATAACATGAACCACGAAGAATTAAACGACCAATTGCTTGTTCGTCGTGAAAAGCTACATAACTTACGTGAGCAAGGAATCGATCCGTTCGGTAAACGATTTGAACGTACAAATGCAACAAATGACTTATTAAGCTTATATGGAGAGTTTTCTAAAGAAGAATTAGAAGAGAAAGAAATCTCTGTTTCTATCGCTGGTCGTATTATGACAAAACGCGGTAAAGGAAAAGCTGGATTTGCACATATTCAAGATCTACATGGACAAGTTCAAATTTATGTTCGTAAAGATGCTGTTGGGGATGAAGAGTACGAATTATTTAAAACAGCAGATTTAGGTGACTTAGTAGGTATTGAAGGTAAAGTGTTCAAAACGAACGTTGGAGAACTTTCAGTGAAAGCAACAGGCTTTACGCTATTAACGAAATCTCTTCGTCCATTACCGGATAAATATCATGGATTAAAAGATGTTGAACAACGCTACCGTCAACGTTACTTAGACTTAATTACAAGTATGGAAAGCCGTGAAACATTCGTTACTCGCAGTAAAATCATTCGTGAAATGAGAAGATACTTAGATGATAACGGTTATCTTGAAGTGGAAACACCTATGATGCATGCAATTGCAGGTGGAGCTTCTGCACGTCCTTTCATTACGCACCATAATGCGTTAGATATGGAATTATATATGCGTATCGCAATTGAACTTCATTTAAAACGCCTTATTGTAGGTGGATTAGAAAAAGTTTATGAAATTGGTCGTGTATTCCGTAATGAGGGTGTATCAACTCGTCATAACCCTGAGTTTACGATGATTGAATTATATGAAGCGTATGCTGACTATAAAGATATTATGAAACTAACAGAAAATATGGTTGCTCATATTGCGAAGCAAGTACTAGGTACAACAACAATCCAATATGGTGATTATGAAATTAATTTAGAACCAGAATGGACGCGTCTTCATATGGTAGATGCAATTAAGGAACATTCTGGAGCAGATTTCTGGAATCCAATGAGTGTAGAAGAAGCGCGTGAACTTGCAAAAGAACATAATGTAGAAATTAAGGATACAATGGAAGTTGGTCATATTATTAATGAATTCTTCGAACAAAAAGTAGAAGATAAATTAATCCAACCAACATTCATTTATGGTCATCCGGTAGAAATTTCGCCACTTGCGAAAAAGAATGACGAAGATCCACGATTCACAGATCGTTTCGAATTATTTATCGTTGCACGTGAACATGCAAATGCATTCACTGAGTTAAATGATCCGATTGATCAGAAAGAACGTTTTGAAGCACAATTAAAAGAACGTGAACAAGGTAATGACGAAGCTCACATGATGGATGATGATTATATCGAAGCTCTTGAGTATGGTATGCCTCCTACAGGTGGACTAGGAATTGGTATTGATCGTCTTGTTATGTTATTAACGAATGCACCATCTATTCGTGATGTATTATTATTCCCTGCTATGCGTCACAAACAAGACTAAGCTTTGGAGATTTCTCCAAAGCTTTTTTTATTTGAGTATGAGTTATCTGTAGATAGTAGATCTTGATAGTGTAAAAAATTATATTTATATAGAAGAAAAGTACTGTTTTTATACTTTTTTACTAAGTTAAAAATTTTATTAGAAAAACTATTGCATTTTAATAATCAAACTGGTATATTTATATTCGTTGCCACGAAAGGTAACAAGCAAAACAAACGAAAAACAACTTATTGAAAAAAGTTGTTGACGAAAATATAACAAAATGTTATATTGATAAAGTCGCTTCTGAGCGATGAAGTAGTTCTTTGAAAACTG
>NZ_QNUD01000010.1:0-181902 GCF_008042405.1 Bacillus sp. SH7-1 | reverse complement strand
GGATGTTTTTCTTTTTAGCGGTAGTTAATGAATTGTACGTCAATTGGTAAGTCAGCACTGCGAACTGCTGCGATGACTGCTTGTAAGTCATCACGGCTTTTCGCTGTAACACGTACTTGGTCATCTTGTACTTGTGTTTTTACTTTTAATTTCATTTCTTTAATGATGTTGTTAATTTTTTTCGCGTTATCTTTATCGATACCTTGTTGAAGGGTTGCACGTTGGCGAACTGTGTTACCAGTCGCAGCTTCAACTTTTCCGTAATCCAAGTTTTTAATTGGAACGTTACGTTTTACAAGTTTAGAAATTAGAACGTCTTTTACTTGGTCTAATTTGAACTCATCGTCAGAAGTTAAAACTAGTACTTCTTTTTCTAATTTAATATCACTTTTACTTCCTTTAAAGTCATATCGGTTTTGGATTTCCTTTAATGCGATGTTAATTGCGTTTGTTACTTCAGGTAATTCTACTTTCGAAACGATGTCAAAAGAACTATCTTTTGCCATAGTTAGCACCTCCAAATAAATTTCTAATCTTTTTATGTACTGTACATACTAAAGTATAGCTGAAAACGAGCTTAGACTTAAGTGTTTTCATACTTATAATCATGTAACCTCATTTTATTATAGTGAATTTTGGGCAGTTGGACAAATAAAGGGAAAATCGTGTTATAATTAACTTTTGTTTGGAATGATAAAAAAGATAATTTTACCCCGCATTAACGGGCATTCAGTTAGAGCAAAGAAGTTAAGTGGGAGATCCACTGCCGTAAACGCCCGATTGGTGAGGGCTGATAATCAGTGGAAAGGAACAAAACCCCCACTGATTAAAGTTTCACTTTATATAGAGAAGGGAATTAAAAAATATGTATTTACAATTAGGATCGATTGAACAGGTAACTGTTTTACGCGAAACGGAAATCGGATATATGGTGGGGAATGAAGAAGAAGAAATTTTCCTACATAAAAACGAATTAGTTGGAGAAATTGAAGAAGGCGATACGATTGATGTATTCTTATACCTTGATCATCAAAATCGTATTTCAGCAACAATGAAGGAGCCACTTATTACAACTTTTGATTGGAACTGGGTAAAGGTTGTAGAAGTTATTCCTAGTTTAGGTGTGTTTGTTGATATTGGTGTATCAAAAGATATACTAATCCCAGCCGATGAGTTTCCAATTTATATGCCAGTATGGCCAGAAGTAGGCGACGAATTATATTGTACATTAAAATTAACGAATCGTGATCGTTTAATTGCTCTTCCGGCAAGAGACAGTGATATGCAAGAAATTATCGTAGATGCGACGCCATCTATGCGTAATAAAAACGTAAATGGACGTGTGTATCGTTCACTTCAAGTTGGTTCATTCATACTAACTGATGAGCATTTCCGTGCTTTCTTACACCATACAGAAAGAAAAGAACAAGTCCGCATCGGTGAGCGTGTAACGGGCCGTATTATTGACGTGAAAGACGATGGTACAATTAACATTTCACTTCTTCCTCGTAAAGAAGAAGGAATGGAAGATGACGCTGCTGTAATTTATGACTATATGGAAGAACGAGGCGGAGCAATGCCGTTTTGGGATAAGAGCCACCCAGAAGATATTAAAGAACGTTTCAATATGAGTAAAGCTGCATTTAAGCGTGCACTTGGTAAGTTGATGAAAGAAGAAAAGGTTTACCAAGAAGAAGGTTGGACGTACTTTAAGAAATAAAGTAAATAGAAAGCACCACCTTATATTTGTAGAATATAAGGTGGTGCTTTCTTAATTTCCTTGCTCATGTGCAAGAGTAAACGTATCTTCCAACTCACTATCGTTTATTTTAATATTTGCCTTTTTTAATTCTTGTTGTAATAATTTTTGACCAAATGTAGGATCGGCAATACGTTCTGCTTCTAAGTTTTTGCGGATGGAGTTTTTCACTTCATCGTAAGGTTTTAAATCTTTTTTACCAGTTAGTTTAATAATGTGATAGCCATTTGGTGATTTGACGGAATCGCTAATTTGACCAATTTTTAGTTTGTAGGCAGCTGTTTCAAATTCAGGTGTCATTGTACCTGAATTGAAGTATCCAAGGTCTCCGCCTTTCTCTTTTGATAGTAGATCTTGCGATTCTTGTTTTGCTAGTTCTTCAAATGAAGCACCAGCATCTAATTTTTTCTTTATTTCTTTCGCTTCATTTTCGTCACTTACTAAAATGTGGCTCGCTTTAATTTCTGGTTTGTAGTGGTCTTTCACGTCTTTTTCTGTAACACTTTTTTTAATTGCTTCATTCATAGCAAGTTTGAACTTAATTTGATTTTTAAAATCAGCTTCATCTTTTAAACCATTGTTTTTCAATATGTTTTTGAATTGATCTCCGTATTGACTTTTCGCTTTTTGTACTTCTTTATCTACATCATCTTCAGATACTTTATATTTTTTTGTGATAACGTCTTGTGCCATCATTTCGTATAGCATGTCTTTTCCGTAACGATCTTTTAACTGCTTTTCGAAGTCGCTCTTCGTAATGGTTGAGTCTGTTGCCGTAGCGACTGTAGCTGAGCTATTTTTTTGCCCGCAAGCAGCTAGCATTAATAAGCTTATTAGTGCAGTAATAATGAAAATATGTTTCCCTCTCATGCTAACACCTCATCCGAATATGTTATCGCTATTGTAGAATATAGAAGTGAACATGAAGTGAATTTTTAATGTTTTTTCCTGTAAAATGTAAAAAAAGTACACCAACAATTTTGCTGGTGTACGATGAAATCAAAGGTGATCGGTCTTTTTAGAATAAGAACGCTTACCTTGCTCTATATTCTTTTGTTCTTGCTCATTTTTTTGTGCGCGTTTTGCATTATTATCGCGTGCTTTTTTGTCGTTATCACTCGTATGTGGCATATGTATCAACTCCATTTCTAAACGTTGTACGTTTATCATTTCCTTTTTCGTAAAGACTATGTATAGTGGTGCATTCATGAATCATAAAGGTGGATTAGAAATGGATTTGAAGTTGAATTATACCGAACTTATAAAGAAGTTAATCGTTGTAATCATTGCAGGTTTATTAAACGCGATTGGAATGAATTTATTTTTAACACCAGCGAAAGTGTACGCGAGTGGTTTTGCTGGATTATCTCAATTATTATCACAAATATTAGGAGATTTTTTATCTATTCATATATCTACAGGAGTATTGTTTAGCTTATTTAATATTCCCGTCGTTATTTTAGCGTGGAAAAAGGTTGGGAAAGCTTTTACGTTTTTTAGTTTTTTGTGCGTTATTTTTATGACGTTGTTTTTGGAAATTATCCCAGTTCGAGCTGTTTCGAATGATATCATCTTGAATGCAATTTTTGGAGGGCTTATTTCGGCAATTGGAGTAGGGATCGCGTTAAAGTGGGGGGCCTCTACAGGTGGTTTAGATATTATCGCCATGATTTTATCTAAAATAAAAGATAAGCCTGTCGGTACGTATTTTTTCTTCTTTAATGCACTGATCATTATTGCTGCTGGCTATGTGTATGGGTGGGAAAAAGCATTATATACTTTGGTGACTTTGTATGTGTCAACGCGAATCATCGATGCGATTCATACGCGTCATGTGAAGATTACAGCATTAATTGTTACGAAGAATGGGGCAGATGTAAGAAAGGCAATTCACTCACGCTTAGTGAGGGGGATTACAACGATACCGGCAACAGGTGCTTATACAAATGAAAATAAGGAAATGTTAATGATTGTTATTACGCGTTACGAACTGTATGAATTAGAGAGGGTTATTAAACAAGTGGACCCAGGTGCATTTACAAACGTACTGCAAACTGTTGGGGTGTTCGGACTGTTCCGAAAAGATTAAAGAGGACCAAAGCTGGTCCTCTTTTTTAATGTAAATTCGTAATGTTTTGCAACTGCTCCTGCATTTCGCGTAGCTGAACTTTTTCAGCTGTTGAAGAGTTTGCGTAAGCAGAGTGCAAAGCGTTTTTTGCTCTGTATACGAGATCTTGTTGCTCAGCACCGCTTGAACAAGATACGGCATTTGCAACAGCATCTCTAGCTTGTTGGAATAGTAAGTTCCCCATTTAGACCCCTCCAAAAGAAGAGTTGCTTCTCGCTTTTTCTGCCTCAGCTAATGTACCACGGTACGGGAATCTTGCATCATGCTTCATAACAGCATCGGCTCCTTGTTGGATAAAACGTTTTGATTTGTTCTTTTTACCCATTCGAAAAACCCCCTTTATTTAGCTGAAAACAATCGACGCGCTGACTTTTGCGTCTAATCATAGTATGAGCGTTTGGCGAGAAACTATAAGTAGGGAATTTTTAGATTACAACCCAAGAACCTCTTCTAAATATAGTGCAATACCATCTTCTTCGTTCGTTAACGTTGTATGGTTTGCAAGTGATTTTAATTCAGGAATTGCATTTCCCATTGCGATGCCGTGACCAGCAAATTCAATCATTTCAAAGTCGTTATCTTCATCACCGAAAGCGATAATTCGTTCTTGTGGAATGTTGTAATGACTAGAAATTTTTTGTAATCCAACAGCTTTATTTAACCCGCTTTTTACGATTTCAATAATCGGCCAAGGTGCGCCCCATTTTCTATGGTCAATTACTTCAGCGTGCATATCAGTTAAATGTTGACGAATTGCACTGGAATGCTCGTCATGTGCATCAATTAATAAGCAAGTTGGATGATCGTTTAAAATATTTAATAAGTCTCCTGTAAAAATCTTTGGAGAACCGAATTCGAAAATATGTTTTTTATCTTCATCAATTTCACGAACATACACATCGTCCATTACTTCAGCGTATATATTTTTTACGCCAAAATCAAAGCAAGCTCGGACAATTTCTTGGGCTGTTGCTAGCTCAAGAGGAGAGTGATGTGTTCCCCACTTTGAATCAAGAGGATGATGTACGTAAGCGCCGTTAAAGTTTACGATAGGTGTGTTCAGGCCAAGTTCTTTATAGTAATCATAACTAGCACGGAATGGACGCCCTGTTGAAATAACGACAATATGTCCTTGTTCCTTTGCTTTTGCAATTGTATGTTTCGTTCGAGTGGAAATTATTTTGTTGTCTGTTAATAATGTGCCGTCTAAGTCTAATGCGATTAAATGTTGTTTGTTCATAATTTCACCTCTTATAATAATTTTTTTGTTTTTATCTGTATTTCCGTTTTTAATATGCAGAAATAAGAGGTTAGACTGGGTGAGACCACCATAGATGGAAATTTCACTATATATCCATCTTACGTCGCAAAGTGCTGCGGTGTCTACTATTTCTCGTTGGAAATTAAGAAAAGTCAACATATTTTTGGAAAGTTCAAACAATGTTTCTTTCATTATGTACAAATTGTGAAAAGGGTTACATTGCTCGTATGATGAGGCTTATAATGAACATGTAATCTTCTCGTATATGTTTGACTCTCCTTTGAAACTGGCCTAGAGTAGGTTGGTTTCTTTTTTTCTACAAATAGGAAGGAAATCCCTGCTTTAAGCTTGTGTCATTCATGTATATGTACAAGAACGAAATGTAGTACTTGTTTCCTAAACATGACAGAAAAGCTTTCTTTTAAAATGGATATACTAATGAGGCAAAGACGTCATGGAAGGAGAATGGAAATGGGACAAAATCGTAGGTTTCGTTCTGGGCAAAAAGCGCCGAATGATGGCATTTATGTGGAAATTGGTGAAACGGGAAGTATGGTGAAAGATCCGCAAATGGTAAAATTAACTGCCGGTGATAAGTTTCCAGATAATACGAATCATAACCGTCAGTGGACGTATAAAAGAAAACCGTAACAGAAGCCGCAATTGTTATTGCGGCTTTTTTGTCGTCACATATTATAATTTCATTTACCGTATATTTTTCAGTCGTATCATGCATGCTCCTTTTTTCTTTTTCCAATAATAAGTTTGAAAATACATAAGCAAAATTATTGTATAAAAAAGTCAGTTGGCGTATAATCAAATCAAAGGTCAAAGAAAGTCAAACTTTTGGAGGGCTGTAAAGATGGACTTAAATCAAATGACAACAAAAACACAAGAGGCGATTATGAGTGCCCAATCTTTAGCGGTATCTCATCATCATCAAGAAGTAGATACTGTTCATCTCTTGTTTACATTATTAGAAGAGCAAGATGGGTTAGCAGTACGTATTTTTCAAAAAATGAATGTCGATATAGAAGCGTTAAAACAAGGCGCTGAAAGTTTAATTAAGAAAAAGCCTTCTGTAACGGGAAGTGGTGCAGAAGCAGGCAAATTATATATAACAGGTGCTCTGCAACAACTACTTGTAAGAGCGGGAAAAGAAGCAGAGAAATTACAAGATGATTATATTTCAGTCGAGCATGTATTGCTTGCTTTTTCTGAAGAAAAAGGCGATATAAACCAATTATTCACAAGATTTCATATTACGAAAGATAACTTATTACAGTCTTTAATGACAGTTCGGGGGAATCAAAGAGTGACTAGTCAAAATCCAGAAGCAACATATGAAGCGTTAGAAAAATATGGCCGTGATTTAGTAGCAGAAGTGAGAGCGGGGAAAATTGATCCTGTTATCGGGCGTGATAGTGAAATTCGCCGCGTCATTCGCATTCTTTCACGTAAAACGAAAAACAACCCGGTTTTAATTGGTGAGCCAGGTGTTGGTAAAACAGCAATCGTTGAAGGATTAGCACAGCGTATTGTGAAAAAGGACGTACCTGAAGGTTTAAAAGATAGAACAATTTTTGCGTTAGATATGAGTGCACTTGTAGCTGGCGCGAAATTCCGTGGTGAATTTGAAGAACGTCTGCAAGCTGTATTAAATGAAATTAAAAAGAGTGAAGGCCGCATTTTATTATTCATTGATGAACTGCACACAATCGTCGGCGCTGGTAAAACAGAAGGTGCGATGGACGCAGGGAATATGTTAAAACCGATGCTTGCGCGTGGTGAACTGCATTGTATCGGGGCGACAACACTAGATGAATATCGCAAATATATTGAGAAAGATCCAGCGCTAGAAAGACGTTTCCAACAAGTATTAGCAGAAGAACCAACCGTTGAAGATACAATCTCCATTTTACGTGGTTTAAAAGAGCGTTTTGAAATTTACCATGGTGTAAATATTCATGACCGCGCGATTGTAGCAGCATCAGTTTTATCAGATCGATATATTTCGGATCGTTTCTTACCAGATAAAGCAATTGATCTTGTTGACGAAGCATGTGCAACGATTCGAACAGAGATTGATTCTATGCCGACAGAATTAGATGAAGTAACACGCCGCATTATGCAGCTTGAAATTGAAGAAGCAGCTCTTGGAAAAGAGAAGGACTTTGGTAGCCAAGAACGTCTAAAAACGTTGCAACGTGAATTATCGGATTTAAAAGAAGTTGCAAGTGGTATGAGAGCGAAATGGGAGAAAGAAAAAGAAGATATTCACAAAGTTCGTGACTTACGTGAACATTTAGAGCGTCTGCGCCGTGAATTAGAAGAAGCAGAAGGGAATTACGATTTAAATAAAGCAGCGGAACTTCGTCACGGGAAAATTCCTGCGATTGAAAAAGAGTTAAAAGAAGCAGAAGAAATGGGCGCACATAATAAACAAGAAAATCGTTTATTACGTGAGGAAGTAAGTGAAGAAGAGATTGCTGATATTGTTTCACGCTGGACTGGTATTCCTGTCGCGAAACTCGTTGAAGGGGAACGCGAGAAATTACTACGCCTAGAGCAAATTTTATCAGAGCGTGTCATCGGACAAGAAGAAGCGGTAAGCCTAGTATCAGATGCAGTTCTTCGTGCTCGCGCTGGTATTAAAGATCCGAACCGTCCGATTGGTTCCTTCATCTTCTTAGGACCAACAGGTGTTGGTAAAACAGAACTTGCAAAAACGTTAGCGCAGTCTTTATTCGATAGTGAAGAGCAAATGATTCGTATTGATATGTCTGAGTATATGGAGAAACACGCTGTGTCACGCTTAATTGGTGCACCTCCTGGATATGTTGGGTATGAAGAGGGCGGTCAATTAACAGAAGCAGTAAGACGTAAACCGTATTCTGTTATTTTGTTAGACGAAATCGAAAAAGCGCATCCAGAAGTATTCAATATTTTATTACAAATGTTAGATGACGGTCGCATTACAGATTCGCAAGGACGTACAGTAGACTTTAAAAATACAGTTATTATTATGACGTCAAATATTGGATCTGCTCATTTATTAGATGGATTAGAAGAAGATGGCTCCATTAAAGAAGAATCAAGAGAGCTTGTAATGGGACAATTAAGAGGACATTTCCGACCAGAGTTTTTAAACCGTGTCGATGAAATTATTTTATTCAAACCTCTTACAGCGAATGAAATTAAAGGTATTGTTGATAAAATTGTAAAAGAATTACAAGGTCGTTTAGCTGATCGTCACATTACGGTAGAATTAACAGATGCTGCGAAAGGGTTTGTTGTAGAAGCTGGATTTGATCCAATGTACGGAGCTCGTCCATTAAAACGATATGTACAACGTCAAGTGGAAACGAAACTAGCACGAGAATTAATTGCAGGAACGATTACTGACAATAGTCACGTAGTTGTTGATGTTGAAAATAACGAGTTAGTCGTGCGTGTGAAATAAAAAAAGAGTTCGGATAAAATCCGGACTCTTTTTTTAGTGTTGTTCTACTGGCTCGTTTGGAATTGCAGCTGAAATTGCTAGTACTAATACCGCAAGAACAACTGAGAAAATAGACGCTTGGTTAAAATCGTATGTACCGCCAGTCATAGAGCCGATTACGTAGCTCATCATATGTACAAGCAAGAACGACCAAATTAATGCCCAAATGAAACGCATATTTTACACCTCTATTCGTTCAATCTGTCCTTATTGTAACACAATTGAAAAAAGAATATAGAAAAATATTTGTAGATTTTTCAACGCAAATTTGCATTCTGTTCATACATTATAAAAGAGTACTTTTATACGTTTAGAAAATAAGGCGGGGGAAAAATGAGTATTACAGAACGTTTTTTTTACTTAGAAAAAGAACCATGTGTCATTTATTTGCCGGAGAAGCCAAATGGATTTTCTGTCATGCTTCTTGGTGATTACAACTACTTTATTGAGAATGGTACAAGTTTATGGACACAGCATGCGGGTAGATCTTATTTTTTACATGGCCTTATTGAGAAAGGCTACACGGTCTTTTCTTCTAATTTATACGGAAGACATTGGGGAAATGATCAATCTGTTCGTCTAGCAAAACGCCTATATGACGTTGTTTTGAGAAAAGAGACATTGAATGCGAAAATGCACATTATGGCAGATGGTATGGGGGCACTTGTAGCACTTGAAATGATGAACAAATATCCTGAATGTATACGCTCTGTCATTATGCTAAATCCGTGTTTAGATTTACCAGAATATGTGGAGTTTGAGAAAGAGCATAAGTTTTTTTACAAGAGACTCGTGAAGGAATTAAGTTTAGCGTATGATTCCAAAGAAGAAGAATTAGAATCCAAAATAAATAAGAAATCATTTACGCTTCTTCCGTCTTGTGTACCTGTTAAAGTTTTCGTATCAACACAAGAAAAAAGAGGTAGAAAACAGTTGTTACGTAAATACGAGAAAATGAGGCAATTCAATCAATGCGATACTTCTGTCTTATTCCATCTGCAAGATGTGAAATATAAAATGGTTAGGCAAACGACTGATTTCTTTAAAAAATATGAAGAAGAATTGTGAAGCTCCCATATACATAAATGAGGAGCTATTTGTTTCAAGGAGAAAGGGTTGGTGGTATGGAGCGCGTGCTAATTGTAGGTGCACTTACGTTTGTAGGTTATCACCTTGTGAATAAAATGGTTGCAGAAGAAGTAGAAGTGTACGGTCTTGATTTTGATGAATTCGAGAATATGACAAAAATTAATGAAGAGAAGTTATTGTTAATTGGCCGAAATGCGTTATTTACGTATTATTCGATAAGAGACGAAGATGGATGGAAATCAGTAGAAGGAGAGAAGTTCGATACAGTTTACTTTTGTTTGTATGAACCAAATCAACAAAGCGGCTTTCGAAATGAAAGAGTTATATTACAGTATTTAAAGCGAATTATAAGACTGTGTGAAGAACATAAAGTGAAGTTAAATCTAATTTCTTCTATTGAAGTAGGAAGCGCAGATGAGTCCGAAAATAAACGTCTATTTTCGAAAGTGGAAGAAGGCTTGAAAAAAGGAGAGGTACAATATAGTGTATTTCGAGTTCCTACATTATATGGTCCATGGCAACCATCTTTTATGATGTACCATCAGCTCATTTTATCAGAACTGGGTGAGAAAGAGTGCCATTATACGAGTGAGGAAAACGCCAGTGATCTACTGTACGTTGAAGATGCATGTGAATACTTATGGGGAAATGGAATGAACGAGGAGCATCTCGGCATATACAATTTACTTAGTGGTAAAAAGTCACTATGGAAAAAAGGTATGAACCTTCTCGGTGCAGAGGATAAAGTGAAGAAAGAGAATGTGGAAGAAAGAGATTCAGCTGTAGAGATTATTTCGATAAAAAGAAATACTCCGTTAGAATACGGTTTAAATAAACAATTGGCACATATGAAAAAATATAAAGAGTTATACGAAGGATAGCGAGCGTGTTACACTATGTATGTAAAAGTTTTAATGGAGAGGAAGAACATAATATGAATGAGAAAAGCATGCAATTTTTACAAATCGCAATGAAGCATTTACCAGAAGCAAAGGCCATTTTAGATGATAATGGAATTGCGCTTGATATGGAGAAAGCGCAGCCGGTGTTAGAGTTGTTAATGAAAGTTATGAACGAAGCTTATGAGCTTGGAAAAGCAGATAAAGAATAAAACCCTTCTTTTTTGAGGGGAGAGAGGCCCGAACCGTAAGTATAAGTGGTTCGGGCCTTTTTATATTTTGAAAAGACAGGGAAAGGTATTTTTCTGTTTCTTTTCATAAACAATAAAGTGAATAATGCGCTAGCTTTATGTTTTAGCTGAAATATATTCTAGACAAAAATACATTTATGTTTTAAAATTAGTACCAAGTCATAATAATTGATATAAAACGGAGGGCTGCGATGTGAACGTGGGCATTTTAGGGATCGGAAGATATGTGCCGGAAAAAGTAGTCACAAATCACGATTTAGAGAAAATAATGGATACATCCGATGAATGGATTCGTACGAGAACAGGGATTGCGGAAAGACGCATTGCCGATGATACAATAGATACTTCATATATGGCCGTAGAGGCTTCTAAAAAAGCGCTTGAAGATGCAGGGGTTAGCGGAGAGGATATCGATCTTATTTTAGTAGCAACAGTAACGCCAGATCGTGCTTTTCCAGCAGTGGCTTGTGTCATTCAAGAAGCAATTGGCGCAAAACATGCAGCTGCAATGGATTTAAGTGCAGCGTGTGCTGGCTTTATGTACGGAATGATTACAGCGCAGCAATTTATTCAAACGGGAACTTATAAAAATATACTAGTAGTCGGTAGTGATAAACTATCTAAAATTGTAGATTGGAACGATCGAAATACAGCAGTACTATTTGGAGACGGAGCCGGTGCGATCGTAATGGGAGCTGTTTCAGAAGGTAAAGGCGTTCTATCTTTCGAATTAGGAGCGGACGGAAGTGGCGGTAAGCATCTTTATCAAGACGAGTATGTTATGATGAATGGCAGAGAAGTCTTTAAATTTGCGGTTCGTCAACTTGGTGATTCTTGTCTTCGCGTTTTAGATAAAGCTGGTCTTACGAAAGAAGATGTGGATTTCTTAGTACCACATCAAGCGAACATTCGTATTATGGAATCTGCAAGAGAGAGATTAAATTTACCACAAGAAAAAATGAGTATGACAATTGAGAAGTTCGGTAATACATCAGCTTCTTCCATTCCGATTGCAATGGTAGAGGAATTGCAAAACGGACGTATTCAAGATGGTGATTTAATTATACTTGTTGGTTTTGGCGGCGGATTAACATGGGGAGCAGTCGCTCTTCGTTGGGGTAAATAAGGACTGAGAGAAAAAAAGGAGTGTATTTTGTATGGAAAAAAAGAGGGTCGTAATTACAGGACTAGGAGCTGTTACACCGGTCGGTACAGATGTTGAAACAGCGTGGGAAAACATTAAAAAGGGTGTATCTGGAATCGGACGACTTACAAGAATTGATCCGGAACTATTTCCAGCAAAAGTAGCAGCAGAAATTAACGACTTTGAAGTCGAGAAATATATTGATAAAAAAGAAGCGCGCCGTATGGATCGCTTTACACAATATGCAGTAGCAGCAGCGAAAATGGCAGTTGCAGATGCAAAGCTTGAGATTACAGAAGAAAATGGACCTCGAATTGGTGTATGGATTGGTTCTGGTATTGGTGGTATGGAAACATACGAAGAACAATTTAAGATTTTTACTGAGAAAGGCCCGCGCCGCGTGAGTCCATTCTTCGTACCAATGATGATTCCAGATATGGCAGCAGGCCAAGTATCAATTGCAACAGGAGCAAAAGGAATTAACACTTGTTCTGTAACGGCTTGTGCATCTGGTGCAAACTCAATTGGTGATGCGTTTAAAGCAATTCAGCGTGGTGATGCTGATGCAATGATTACAGGTGGAGCAGAGGCGCCGTTAACAAGTATGGCATTCGCAGGATTTAGCTCAGCGAAAGCATTAACATTCAATGAAGATCCAGCAACAGCTTGCCGTCCATTTGATAAAAACCGTAGTGGTTTCGTAATGGGTGAAGGTTCAGGTATTTTAATTCTTGAAGAATTAGAGCACGCATTAGCTCGTGGTGCTCACATTTATGCGGAAATCGCTGGTTACGGTGCAACTGGTGATGCATTCCATATTACAATGCCAGCTCCTGGCGGTGAAGGCGGCGTGCGCGCAATGCGTCAAGCTTTAGCAGATGCAGGTCTACAGCCAGAAGATATTGATTACATTAATGCGCATGGTACAAGTACGGATGCGAATGAAAAGTATGAAACGATGGCAATTAAAGAAACGTTCGGTGAGCACGCGTATAAAGTAGCAATCAGCTCAACGAAATCAATGACAGGTCACTTATTAGGAGCTGCTGGTGCTGTTGAAGCGATCTTCTCTATTAAATCAATTACAGATGGAGTAATTCCTCCAACCATTAACTATGAAACACCAGATCCAGAATGTGACTTAGATTACGTGCCGAATAATGCGAGACATCAAGAAGTAAACGCGGTGTTAAGTAATTCATTAGGATTCGGTGGTCATAACGCAGTATTAGTATTTAAATCGTATAAATAATAGATGAAATAAGGAGTTTTTTCGTAGCATATTGCGAAAAAACTCCTTATTTATTTTTACGTCTTTTTCTCCTTTTGCATATACATAAGAAAAAGGAGGGATGAAGATGGGGATTGTTGAAACAGCTGAATGGTTACATCTATATTATGGACGGCCAGAAAAGCTTTGTGAGAAGTTTACGAAGTATATCCCGCTGCCAAAAGAAAGGTTGTATCGCTTTTTAATTTCTAAAGGTATGTATCGCCCGGTTATGCGAGGAGAACAAGAAATTAAGGAGTTAGAGAAAAAGGAAGTTTGGAAAGAGTTACGTGCGGAGTATGAGAAACTAAAAAGTTGGTTAAAAGGTCCAGATGTCCCTGTCTTTATTTTATTATCAGATTCTTATAATCGAACTGTACAAGAAGAGTATAACGGTAGGGCTGGATTATCTATGCGTCACGTTATTTTCTTATTCGTATGTGGACGGAATTCGGTAGAAGAATTAAAAGTGTTATTGGCGCATGAATATCACCACATATGTAGGTTACATCAAATTGAGACGAAAGAAACAGAATATACATTGCTTGATACGATGATTATGGAAGGGCTAGCTGAGCAAGCGGTAACGGAAAGATACTCAGAAAAAAACAATGCACCGTGGACGAAGTATCTTTCAAAAGAAGAGGCTATTTATTATTGGAAAAACGTTGTACATGAAAGAATAAGTGTAAAACGAGGAACAAGGGAGCACGACATTTTATTAAATGGATTTCATTCTTATCCGAAGATGCTTGGCTATGCACTTGGCTTTCATATTGTCAAAGATTGTGTAACTTTGGAAGGGGACGATACACTTTCTTTATTACCTATAGATGCGAAAGAAATATTGAATAAAGCAAATACATTTCATATATAAAAAACAGGAGCTTTCTTTCCTGTTTTTTTTAGTATTAATAGAAGAAAAAATAATAATTAGAATATATTTCCTTAGGTGGAATAAAGTTAAGAAAAATTGAACATAATGATTGATACAAACAGTAGTGAAGTGAGGGGTAGTGAATGTTATATCTACATGATGTATGGGTAAATTGGTTTGAAGGTGAAGAGAATGGGTATAACGTTTGTCATTTTTACGAATGGCGGAAAGATGATACGATTGAGCTATTAGATCAAGTGCCATTATTAAAAGTAGATTCCACATTATATCATTACATCGAGAACGAATTGTTAGAGCTTCCGCAAAAAATGTTGGAAGACGTACATCATAAGGCTTATATTCGTAAAAATCATGAACGTTTGCAGCAAGAGTATTGCTTTGTAGTTACAGATGGAAAAGGAATTATTGCGATTGACACAATTGGTTACAATGTACCAATTCGAAAAAGTAGACTTATACCGCGCCAAGAGCAGATGGTATATGAGATGGTAGAAAACGTACAAGCAGAAAAGTATGAGTTCCAAGTAGAAGAAATGGAAAAAGAACATCATATTTTATCACCATCACCTTTCATTATGAATGGCTTAACTCGTAAAGAAAGACAGCTAAAACAATTATTATTTATGGCGTTAGATCAATTACATACAACGAAAAACACAGCAGAAATTCGCTATTGGTTCACAGAGTGGGATCCATCAGCATATGGAATGGTTCAACATATGGAATTTGAAGATATTTGGGCTAAGCTGTATGATGAAGCGAAAACAGGCTGGTCTGAGAAGCACGAACAATTATGCGAGCGTCTTGTAAAAGGACAGCCATTTTTTGAAAAGTTATGGGAAATGGAAAACGAGCAAAAGGTAAATTAAAAAAACCGCCAATTGGCGGTTTTTTTAATTTGTTATAACTTAGCTTCGGCAGCAAGCTCTTCGTGTCTAAGAGCCTTCCGCATAAGAAGACAAAAAGCGTCTTCTATGCGAAAGAACCTTAGCCAGTCAGAGCTGAACGAGCTGCCTCCGCTTTATAAGTTACCTACGTTTTCTGCTTAGTCCCATTGCGTTTTCTACTTTGCGTAGTTGTTTGAATGCAACGCGGTTTGCTTTTTCGGCACCTTTGTCTAGAATTTCGTCTAGTTCTGGTGAACTGATTAGTTCGTTATATTTGTCTTGGATTGGACGAATTGCTTCTACGACTACTTGTGCTAGGTCGCCTTTGAAGTCTCCGTATCCTTTTCCTTCGTACATTGTTTCGATTTCTTCAACTGTTTTTCCAGAGAATGAGGAGTAGATTGTTAATAAGTTAGAGATACCAGGTTTGTTTTCTTTATCGAATTTCACGATACCTTCAGAGTCAGTTACGGCACTCTTAATTTTCTTTTCAATTGTTTTTGGTTCATCAAGCATACTGATCATTGATTTTGGATTCGGATCAGATTTACTCATTTTTTTCGTAGGTTCTGTTAATGACATAACGCGAGCCCCTACTTTTGGAATACGAATTTCAGGAATTGTGAACACTTCGCGGAAGCGTTTGTTGAAACGCTCTGCTAGGTCACGTGTTAATTCCATATGTTGTTTTTGATCATCACCAACAGGTACGATTTCAGTGTTGTAAAGTAAAATATCAGCAGCCATTAATGGTGGATACGTTAGTAATCCAGCTGGAACTGAATCTCTACCTGATGCTTTATCTTTATATTGCGTCATACGCTCTAATTCTCCAACGTAAGCAACTGATTGCATAATCCATCCTAGTTGAGCGTGTGCTGGCACTTCTGACTGTACAAATAATGTAGCTTTTTCAGGATCGATGCCGCATGCTACATAAAGTGCAGCAAGACTGCGAATGTTTTTACGAAGTTGTACGGGATCTTGAGGTACTGTAATCGCATGTTGGTTTACAATACAGAAATAACAGTCGTGTTCGTTCTGAAGCTCTGTAAATTGCTTCATAGCTCCTAAATAGTTTCCAAGTGTAATCGTTCCACTCGGCTGAATACCAGAAAAGATAACTGACATAAGTAATTCCTCCTAAATTTGAATGCGTGATGGGGAAGAGAAGGCAAACAAAAAAGCCCATTCATCCCAAAAAACTATAGGGACGAATGGACCGCGGTACCACCCTAATTATTTCACTACTGTGAAATCTCTCTAATCCATAATAACGTTTGGATATAACGCCAAAGCCTACTACTTTCGGTTCGGTTTGGTGCTCAAAAGCCCATTCCATACTGTACAATTACTTGTTCACACCAGCCACAAGCTCTCTGAAATTGCCTCAATATGTACTCTTCTTTATCATCGCATACATATAAATTTATTTATTGTTACCTGAGCCCTTTTAATATGAAAGAACTAAAGTTTTATAACAAAATGTTTTGCTGATTATTATATCATATGGGATAGTGTTTGCAAACTACATCAAAATAGTAAAGCTAATGAGAGTCGAGAACAACCCAAGAATGATACCGGTAATGCAAATTGGATACGTCCATTTGAATGAATATGTTTTATAGATACGTTCTTTCTTATCGATTGGTTCCTCTACTTCTTCAATTAAAGAGTCAATTTTTTTGTTCGTACCAAATACTCTTTGGAAAGCGTAAATTGTTACGTTAAAAAATCCATTTTGAAATATGAATAAAAAACCGCCTATAAGAATAAAAAATAGTGCGATATAAAACGAGATGTTGACAAAATTCAACAAAAACTGCGATGAAACGAGGAATGCGCCAATACTAGAAGCGATTATCGCTATGAAAATTAGTATACAAGTATGAAAAAAAACTTTATTCAAAATGTTCCCCTCCGTCAAAATATTACTAGAATTATTATACTATAAAAGCTATAATATGTACTAGAATTAATTTTTTGAAAATTATACGCAATTAAAGGTCTGATTTCAAGATGATGGTAGCAATGTTAACGTATCCCTTTACAAAAAAATAAAAAAATAAACATTTTATTAAAAATTTTAACAAAAAAACAAAAAACTATATTCACAATTGTTATATTATATGTATAATGAAAATTGTAGAAACTTGGAGATTATTCTTTCAATTCTACTTTTTTACAAGTGAGGGTACAGGAAGTGCAATTAGGGGAGGCAACACAACATGAAGAAAAAGATACCGTTAATACTTGCATCGACGTTAACTGCAAGTATGTTGCTTGGCGCGTGTAGCTACCAAAAAGATGACGCAAAAGCAAAAGGGAAAGAAAATGCTACGAGTAGTAGTAATGGAAAGCAGATTCTTAATTTAACAGAGTTATCTGAAATTCCGTCAATGGATGCATCATTAGCATCTGATTCTGCATCTTCTACAGCATTAAATAATACGATGGAAGGTTTATATCGTATCGGCAAAGATCAAAAGAGAATGCCAGGAGTTGCTGAAGATGTTCAAAAGTTAGATGATGGAAAGAAATACATATTTAAATTAAGAAAAGATGCGAAATGGTCGAATGGGGAACCTGTAACAGCAAAAGACTTTGTGTATTCATGGAAAAGAGCAGTAAATCCAGATACAAAAGCGACGTATTCGTACATTATGTTCGACATTAAAAATGCAGAGAAGATTCATAAAAAAGAATTACCTGCTGACCAATTAGGTGTAAAAGCAATTGATGACTATACATTAGAAGTGGAATTAGATAATCCCGTTCCTTACTTTGTTGATTTAACAGTTTATCCAGTATTTTATCCACTAAATGAAAACTTTGTAAAAGCACAAGGTGAGAAGTTTGGATTAGAGGCAAATACAACATTATATAATGGGCCATTTGTTATGAGTGATTGGAAACATGAACAAAGCTTCCAGTTTAAGAAAAACCCATCATATTGGGATAATAAAACGGTTAAAATCGAAGAAATTAACTTTAATATTGTAAAAAATACATCTACTGATGTAAATTTATATGAGACAAACTCGATTGATCGTGCGGCTCTATCTTCAGAATTTGTTGATAAGTTTAGACAAAGCTCAGAATTCCACACAAGAAAAGAAGCAGGGGTTGCTTACTTAAGATTTAATCAAAGTAATCAATACTTAAGCAATAAAAACTTAAGAAAAGCAATTTCAATGTCCTTTGACCGTGATAACATTGCGAAAGTTATTTTGAATAATGGTGCAATTGGAGCTTATGGATTTGTTGGAAAAGATTTCGCTGAAGGTCCGAATAAAAAAGATTTCCGAGCTGAAAATGGAAAGTTAGTTGAAACAGATCCAAAAGAAGCGAAAAAGCTGTGGGAAACAGCGAAGAAAGAGCTTGGCACTGATAAAATCGAACTAGAATTCTTAAACTTCGATAATGAAGATGCGAAAAAAGTTGGTGAATTCTTAAAAGGTGAGATGGAAAAGAACTTACCAGGTTTATCGATTAAAATTAAACAGCAGCCATTCGCACAAAAAAATAAATTAGAAGATTCTCAGCAATATGATATTGCGTTTGGTATTTGGGGACCAGATTTCCCAGATCCAATTTCATATTTAGATATGTTTGTTACGAATGGTTCTCAAAATAAAACAGGCTATTCTAATCAGAAATATGATGAGTTAATTCTAAAAGCTAAAACAGATACAAAAGATTTACAAGCACGCTGGGACAACCTATTAGAAGTAGAGAAGATGTTAATTAAAGAGGATGCTGTTATCACTCCAATCTTCCAAAAAGGTTCAGCGTATGTAGTAAAAGGTGCCGTAAAAGATATTATCCCAATTAACTATGGTGGTAAATTAACTTACAAATGGGCATCTGTTGAACAAAAATAATCTTTTTTCCATCGTTTACTAGGGTATATGCCTATGATGGGCATATGCTCTTATTTTAAAAAAATAAAAGTAAGAATATTTAAAACTATCTTATTGCTTTTGAGAAAAACGGGGAGGTGCTTGACTATGGGACGTTATGTATTAAAACGTTTCGTGTACATGGCTTTGACATTATTTTTAATTACTACACTGACTTTCTTTTTGATGAAATTACTTCCGGGTTCTCCGCTTAAAAACCAGGAGAAGTTATCACCGGCACAAAAAGAAATCATTCTTGAAAAATATGGTTTAAATGATCCAGTACCAGTTCAATATGCACGTTACTTAGGTAACTTAGCAAAAGGTGATTTAGGGGTATCATTCCAATATGATAACCGTCCAGTAACAGATATGATTGTGGATCGCATTGGACCATCAGCACAACTTGGTTTACAAGCGATTATATTAGGAACATTTATCGGTTTAATTTTAGGAATCATTGCGGCACTTCGTAACAATACGTGGGTCGATTATGGGGCGACAATTATTTCCGTACTCGGGATGTCGGTACCATCGTTCGTATTCGCCGCATTACTACAATATTTCGTAGGGGTAAAACTTGGATGGTTCCCAGTAGCATTCTGGAAAGGACCAGAGTTTACAGTAATGCCTACAATCGCTTTATCGATGGCAGTTATTGCAACAATCGCACGTTTCGCTCGTGCAGAATTAATTGAAGTTATGCAAGCTGACTACATTTTAACAGCGAAAGCGAAAGGAATTAGCCAAGGCGTTATTATTATCAAACATGCACTTCGTAACGCGTTAATTCCTGTTGTAACAATTTTAGGACCAATGGTTGCAGGGTTAATTACAGGTACATTAGTTATTGAGCAAATTTATGCTGTACCAGGACTAGGGGAACAGTTCGTTAAATCTATTACAGTGAATGACTATACAGTTATTATGGGAACTACAATTTTCTATAGTGCGATTTTCATCTTAGTTATCTTCATTGTCGATATTTTATACGGAATTATTGATCCTCGTATTCGTTTAGCGGGAGGGAAAAAATGATGAAAGATGTACAAAAATTATCTCCAGATTTATTTCAACAAGCCAATCAAAATAATGTGGATAATGAAGTCATTGCCCGTCCAAGCTTAACGTTTTGGCAAGATGTAAGAAGACGTTTGTTCCAACATAAAGGAGCAATGTTCGGTTTCGTTTTATTAACGCTTATTATCTTACTAGCGATTTTAGGACCGATGGTAAGTAAGCACTCGTATAAAGAGCAAGACTTAGGTCGTGCAAAATTACCACCGAAAATTCCTGTTATTGAAAATGTTCATTGGCTACCATTTGACGGTACAGATCAATATGGTGTTGACCAATATGAGAAACGTGATATTAAAGAGTATTTCTGGTTTGGTACAGATGATCTTGGACGTGATTTATGGACAAGAACATGGGAAGGTACGCGTGTATCATTATATATCGCTCTTTTAGCAGCAGCGATTGACTTAGTAATTGGGGTTGCTTATGGAGGTATTTCAGCGTTCTATGGCGGTAGAGTAGATAACATTATGCAGCGTGTTATGGAGATTATTAACGGTATTCCATACTTAATCATCGTTATTTTAATGGTAATCATTATGGGATCTGGTATATGGTCAATTACACTCGCAATGGCAATTACAGGTTGGATAGGGATGTCGCGTATCGTTCGGGGACAAATCCTAAAATTAAAAAACCAAGAATACGTATTAGCATCTCGTACATTAGGTGCAACAAATACACAATTAATTGTAAAGCACTTAATCCCGAACGTAATGGGACCAATTATCGTAATGACAATGTTTACAATTCCAACAGCGGTGTTTGGTGAGGCGTTCTTAAGCTTCATCGGTTTAGGTATTCAGCCACCATTCGCATCACTTGGTTCTCTTGTAAATGACGGTTATAAATCAATTCAAACGTATCCGCATATGATGTTCATCCCTGCGGTTGTCATCAGTATATTAATTTTAGCGTTTAACTTAATGGCAGACGGATTACGCGATGCGTTAGATCCAAAAATGCGTAAGTAAAAGAGGGGAGAGGCAAAGATGAAAACATTGTTAGAGGTAAAAGATTTACAAGTCTCCTTTGATACACATGCAGGTGAAGTACAAGCTGTACGCGGCGTTACTTTTGATTTGAAAAAAGGAGAAACATTAGCGATTGTAGGAGAATCTGGTTCTGGGAAATCAGTTACTTCTAAAGCGTTAATGGGATTAATTCCGAATCCTCCTGGACGCATTAAAAATGGTGAAATCGTATTTGAAGGTCGTGACTTAACGAAATTAACAGAAAAAGAAATGCAACAAGTTCGTGGTAAAGATATCGCGATGATTTTCCAAGATCCAATGACATCATTAAACCCAACGATGACAATTGGAAATCAAATTATGGAAGGCCTTATTAAACACCAAGGGATGAGTAAAGCAGATGCACGTAAAGTCGCTTTAGAATTAATCGACCTTGTAGGTATTCCAAATCCAGAAGCTCGCTTAAAACAATATCCGCACCAATTCTCTGGTGGTATGAGACAGCGTGTAGTTATTGCGATGGCGTTAGCTTGTAACCCAAAATTATTGATTGCCGATGAGCCAACAACAGCCCTAGACGTTACAATTCAGGCGCAAATTTTAGAACTTATGAAGGACATTCAGCAAAAAACAGAAGCAGCAATCATTTTCATTACGCATGACTTAGGTGTAGTGGCAAACGTTGCGGACCGCGTAGCAGTTATGTACGCTGGTAAAGTTGTTGAAATTGGAACTGTAGATGAAATTTTCTACAATCCAAAACATCCATATACTTGGGGCTTAATCGCATCTATGCCAAGTTTAGATGGATCAGAGGAAGAGTTATATGCAATTCCTGGAACGCCTCCAGATTTATTGAAACCGCCAAAGGGTGACGCTTTTGCACCACGTAACCCACAGGCATTAAAAATTGATTTTGAAATGGACCCACCTTTATTTAAAGTAAGTGATACACACTATGCGGCAACTTGGTTACTTCACGAGCAAGCTCCAGAAGTAAAACCGCCGGCAGTCGTTGAAAAACGCATTCTTCAAATGAAAGCAGGTGAACAACATGACTAAACAACGTGAGAAACTAATTGAAGTAAAAAACGTAAAACAGCACTTCGACGTGAGTGGTGGTGTTGTCAAAGCGGTTAATGATATTTCATTTGATATTTACCGCGGCGAAACATTTGGTCTTGTAGGAGAATCAGGTTGTGGTAAATCAACAACTGGAAGAACGATTATTCGTTTATATGATGCAACTGCTGGTGAAGTGTTATTCGATGGTGAAAATGTACATGGTAAAAAATCACGTGCAGAGTTGAAGAAATTCAACCGTAAAATGCAAATGATTTTCCAAGATCCATATGCATCATTAAACCCTCGTATGACAGTAGGGGATATTATTGCAGAAGGTATCGATATTCACGGACTAGCAAAAAACAAAAAAGAGCGTATGGACCGTGTTCATGAATTATTAAACACAGTTGGTTTAAATAAAGAGCACGCAAACCGTTTCCCGCATGAATTCTCAGGTGGACAACGTCAACGTATCGGTATCGCTCGTGCACTTGCTGTAGAACCTGAATTTATCATTGCCGATGAGCCAATCTCAGCACTTGACGTATCAATCCAGGCGCAAGTTGTAAACTTACTGAAAAAGTTACAAAAAGAAAAAGGTTTAACATACTTATTCATTGCCCATGACTTATCAATGGTAAAATACATTAGTGATCGCATCGGCGTAATGTACCGTGGTCAAATCGTTGAGTTAACAACAAGTGATGAGTTATATGCGAATCCAATTCATCCATATACAAAATCACTATTATCAGCGATTCCGCTTCCAGATCCAGATTATGAGCGCAATCGTAAACGTATCGTATACGATCCATCTCAGCATGATTATGGCAATGAAGCACCAACAATGCGTGAAATTCGCCCAGGACATTTCGTATTATGTTCTGAAGCTGAGTATAAGAAATATAAAGAGATTTATCAATAATCAAAAGAGCCATTCTTCCGTTACAGAAGGATGGCTCTTTTTCTACTGTATAAACAGTTGTATTGTTAACATTTGTCGGTAAGTGAATATAAATGTTATTTACCAATGAATTCATCTTGATTAAACGAGTGTTACTGCGCCTGGATAGAAACAATCTCTTCTTTTTCCTCAGGTTTAACAAGTGCATAACGCTCCCACTCTCTACTTTTCCAGCGGAAGAACATAATAATGGCACGTGTCCATTCATCGATAGCAATCGCTAGCCAAATACCAACGAGCCCCATATCTAAATGGAATGCGAAAAAGTAACCGAGTGGTAAACTCATTAACACCATAGAGAATGCACCAATTAAAACGGGGTACTTTGCATCACCAGCTGCACGAAGTGAATTGATGATGACGATGTTCATCGTACGTCCGGTTTCAAGTAGTATACTTAGTAAAAGAACTGAAGCACCTAATGTAATAATGTGCGGATTATCTGTAAATAGTCCCATTAACTGTGTGCGGAATGTAATAACGAGAGCGACCATACATAAAGTGACTCCAATTGCCCATTTTACACTTTTCCATACACGTTCATACGCTTCATCTTTTTCACCACCGCCGACGAGGCGGCCAATAATAATTGCTGTTCCCATACCGATTGCAATAGCGAATAAATAAGTGAACATAGAAATGTTTGTAGCGTATTGTCTCGCTGCTAATGACTCTGTTCCTAAATATGTTGCATAGTATAAGAAGACAATTTGGCAAGCTTGATACATAACCTGCTCAAATGCAGATGGAATCCCGATCTTTAAAATTTTTCCGATGTATTCTTTTGATAAGGTGAAGTAATATTGTAATTTTACGCGATATTCCATAACACGGTACAGTAACCAGAAGAAAACGATAAGTGCGATTAGCCTGCTGACAGCAGAAGAAATGGCAGCCCCTTGTACACCGAGTTCTGGGAAACCGAATTTCCCGAAAATGAGTACGTAGTTTCCTGCGATATGAATAATATTCATTCCAAGTGAAATAAACATCGCTTGCTTTGTGAAGCCATGTACGCGGATAATTGCGGCTAATGAATTAATAATAGCTTGAAGGAAAATAGCTCCTCCGACGATAGATAAATAGCTTTGTGCATACATGAGTACATCGCCTTGTAAGTTCATTGCCATCATCATATGTTTTGAGAATAAAAGAAAACCAGCGCTTATAACGAGTCCGACCACTAAATTTAATGTGACGGCTAAAGCTGATATTTTAGATGCTTCCATAAAACGTTTGGAACCGAGGTATTGAGATACGACGATAGCTGCGCCGTTCCCGATGACTTCTAGTACCAAGATAGCGATATGGAGATATTGATTCGCTGCACCAACCCCAGATACAGCATCGTCTGATAATGCACTTAACATGAAAGTATCAGCGATCCCCATTAACATAAATAGAAAAACTTCTAGAAAAATAGGCCATGTTAATAAGAATAAACTTAGTTTCTCAGTAGGCCCGTTTTTTGCCTGAATTGCTGTCATGTCCGTCCCCTCTTTACCGATATCTATTTTTAGCAAAGTGTATCGTAACATACTTTCTTATCCTTTGCACTCATTTTAACCTACATATCTTTATTATGAAGGGCGCGCTATTTTATGATAAAAACAGAAGGATAATTATGCGTAAAGTATTATAAGATATAAATTTTATTTTTCTCTGATAATTTAGAAAAATATAAAAATAACTATTTTCAACACTTTAGTAAGGTTAATCAGCAATATGAAACGTTTACAAGGGTTTATTTTTTAACAGAAAATTTTAATAAAATAGAAATATAAATATACAAAAAATATATTTGTGTGTATAATATGAATTATTAGAACATATATATATTTCTTTTTGTTTGAAAATGAAAGGGCTAACATTTTTGTGGAGGGTGGAAGTATGAAAAAAAAGATGCCAGTTTTTGTAGTATCAACAGTAGCGATGAGCATGATGTTAGGGGCATGTAGCTACCAAAAAGATGAGCCGCAAGCGAACGCAAAAGGGGATAGCGGGAAAAGCGGTGCGAAGCAAGTCATTAATCTAACAGAAGTGTCTGAAATTCCGACAATGGATACAACACTTTCCTCGGATGCTGCTTCTTCAAAAGTTATGAATAATACAATGGAAGGGCTATATCGACTTGGGAAAGGTGATAAGTTAGTTCCGGGGGTAGCGAAATCCCATACGAAATCTGAAGATGGTAAAAAATATACATTTAAATTGCGTGAAGACGCTAAATGGTCGAATGGTGATCCTGTAACAGCAAAAGATTTTGTATATGCATGGCAAAGAGCAGTTAACCCTGATACGGCAGCGAAATCAGGATATATTATGCTTGATGTGAAAAATGCAGAGAAAATTAATAAAAGAGAGCTATCACCGGATCAATTAGGTGTAAAAGCGATAGATGATTATACATTTGAAGTTGAATTGGATAATCCGGTTCCATATTTTCTTGATTTAACGGTGTACCCACTATTTTTTCCATTAAATGAGAAGTAT
Source organism: Bacillus sp. SH7-1 (assembly GCF_008042405.1). Classification (NCBI taxonomy): domain Bacteria; kingdom Bacillati; phylum Bacillota; class Bacilli; order Caryophanales; family Bacillaceae; genus Bacillus; species Bacillus sp. SH7-1. The sequence continues at coordinate 156,339 of NZ_QNUD01000010.1, read as the reverse complement.
ATGAAAGAACAGGGAGAAAAATTTGGTTTGGAAGCAAATACAACTTTGTATAACGGTCCATTTGTATTAAATGAATGGAAACATGAACAAAGTTTCCAATTAAAGAAAAATCCAAGCTATTGGGATCAAAAAGAAGTGAAATTAGAAGAGGTTAATTTTAATGTTGTAAAAGATACAGGAGCAGCTGTTAATTTGTATAATACGAATGCGATTGACAGAGTTGGTTTATCAGCGGAATTAGTTGATAAGTATAAAGGGCAACAAGATTTTAAAACAATTAATGATCCAACTGTATTCTTCTTACGTTTTAATCAAAAAAATCCAGCTTTAGCTAACAAAAATATTCGTAAGGCTATTTCTAGTGCATACGATCGAGATGGTATTGGTGAGGTTATTTTAAACAACGGTTCTAAGGGAGCTTACGGTTTAGTACCATCTGACTTTGTTAAGGGACCAGATAAGCAGGATTTCAGAAAAGAAAATGGAAAACTTTCAAAAGTCGATGTGAAGGAAGCTAAAAAATTCTGGGAAGCAGGAAAGAAAGAATTAGGTAAAGATAAAATAGAAATAGAATTTTTAAACTTTGATAATGAAGAATCTAAGAAAATTGGTGAGTATGTAAAGGGAGAATTAGAAAAGAATTTACCGGGTCTAACAGTAACAATTAAGATGCAACCATTTGCACAAAAATTAAAACTTGAAGATAGTGGACAGTTTGATATTTCATTTACTGGATGGGGACCTGATTTCCCTGATGCAATCACATTCCTTGATATGTTTATAACAGATGGTTCACAAAATAAAATGAGTTATTCTAATGCCCAGTATGATGACCTTATTAAAAAGGCAAAGCAAGAAGGTTCGGATGTAAAAGGACGTTGGAATGACCTGTTAAAAGCGGAAAAAATCTTATTTGAGGATGCAGCAATTGCACCAGTATTCCAACGTGGTAGATCTATATTAGAAAGAGAAACAATTAAAGATGTATATATCCACAAATATGGCGGCGAATTAAGCTTTAAGTGGGCATCTGTAGAAAAATAAAAAAAGCAGGCTAACCGCCTGCTTTTTTAATACGTACGTTTCTTATAAATGCCTTTCCCGCCAACTTGATTCCAGCCGGATTGGACATCCAAGCTTTTATTAACAAACTTCATCTTTTCTTTCCCGCCAAAGAGTTTTTCACCAATGCTATTTGTAATGACACCAATCAATGCTGTTATTCCGATGATGAGGGCAGCAACAGTGACAAAATCAATAAAAAAAGCAATCATTTGCAAATTCCCCCTTTGCCTGTCTGTATTTTTATTGTATGAGATAAAAGATAAAAAAGAAAGAAATGTCAGAAAAATAATTGATTTATTTTAGAAATCGTATAGACATGAATGAGAATGTTTGTTAAAATAAGAACAAACGTTCTTTTTGATTCTCACTTATATAGTCTTACATTTCTTAATTGATTTATCAGGAAAAGGTAAGAAAACGTTCTCTTTTTCACAGGAAAGATTATGAGAAAATAACTATATATCACATGAAAAATCTATGAAAAGCAAGCGTTAAGAGGGTTGAAGGTTAGTGTTAAATAACAGTTAATGTAAGTGTGGTCATGTTACATAGCAGTGGAATACACGGAAGAGTTTTCTCAATTAGAAGGAAATTTACTGTATATTTCTTGCAAAATCTATTGTATAATGATTATAGAAGTTACTTATTAAAAGTAATTGTTGTTTGCTAAAAGTTGTTGCTTACATGAAATGCGATTTTTGCACTTTGTTATAAGACAAGGTATCGAGAAAAATTGCTGAATTTAGAAATTTAAACTGTAATTAGTACAGAATTTGTACTCTTTAAGGAGAGTGAGCTTTGTATGGTAACATTATATAGTTCTCCAAGCTGTACGTCTTGTAGAAAGGCGAAATTATGGCTAGAGGAAAATCATATTCCTTATACAGAACGTAATATTTTCTCAGACCCATTAACGATTGAGGAAATTAAAGAGATTTTACGTATGACAGAAAGCGGAACGGATGAAATTATTTCTACTCGTTCGAAAGTTTTCCAAGAATTAAATGTAAACTTAGAGTCTTTACCACTTCAAGATTTATATAAGATGATTCGTGACTATCCAGGGATTTTACGTCGTCCAATTATGATTGACGAGAAACGCCTTCAAGTAGGTTACAATGAAGACGAAATCCGCCGTTTCTTACCACGTACAGTAAGAACGTTCCAATTGCGTGAAGCACAGCGTCTTGTAAATTAATTATAATAATATGAAAACCTTCTACCTATTATATAGTAGAAGGTTTTTTTTAATGTTTCACATTTCGTAATCGAACTTGTTGAACGATAAAGCCGATGCATAAAATGGTGAAAATAAACAAGTACGGAATGCTTGCAGTGAAACTTGGGTTGTTATGAAAAAAAGTTGCTAGTCTGTCTTCATGTGTGACCATTTTTCCTGCTGTATAGGCGAGAATCGCTGCCCCGCAATAAATAAGGAATGGAAATCGTTCCATAAGTATTAAAATGAGTTTGCTGCCCCAAATAATAATCGGGATAGAAATGAGTAAGCCGATTATTACGAGTAAAAATCTTCCGTGAGCTGCCCCTGCAATGGCGATAACGTTGTCAAACCCCATAACGAGATCCGCGAATACTATTGTACGCACAGCTTGAAATAAAGTTGTTTTTCCTTGAATAGAAGAAAGATCGTTGCTATTATCAGTTAGTAAATTTACTGCAATTAATGTAAGTAAAATGCCCCCGGTCAGTTGCAGAAATGGGATGTCGAGTAAATAGACAGCTAGTATAGTAAGGACGATTCTTAGTACGATTGCTAAAAGAGTACCGATCAAAATGGCTTTATTTCGTTTTGGTTCAGGTAAATTTCGGCTAGCTAGTGCGATGACAATTGCGTTGTCACCACCTAATACAACATCGATACCGACAATCATTAGTACAGATGTTAAAAACTCTAAGTCCATTCGTCTGCCTCCATTTATGATGTTTTAATAAGCGAACTATATGTATGTTGTGAAGAGAGAGACTAAATAATCTTCTCTAATAACAGTTTCACTTTATTACAGTGTACGGGGGAAGGTGGAAATGTATGTCCAAATTTTTTATGAGTGAGAAATCGCTATAATGATATATTTGTGTAGATGGTCGAATAAAGATAGGCATATAACTATTTTTGTAAAATAAATCGATTTTATTTCCATTCTGGAGAATCTTATCATAAAATGAGAGTACAAGAATCTATTGATTTGTCATATGAGTGGGGAATCCCTTCATAACAATTCTAAGCAGGAAGGGAGAGTTGTATTTTGGATATTGAAAGAATTAATGACCATACGATGAAATTTTTTATTACGTACATTGATATAGAGGACAGAGGGTTTAATCGTGAAGAGATTTGGTATGATCGCGAACGAAGTGAAGAGCTCTTTTGGGAGATGATGGACGAAGCTCGTGATCATGACGATTTCTTTATTGATGGACCGTTATGGATTCAAGTGCAAGCAGTCGATAAAGGGATTGAAGTACTTGTCACGAAAGCAGAGCTTTCAAAGGATGGACAAAAGTTAGAACTACCGATAGGTGTAGATAAAATTATAGACATTCCTCTAGATGAAGGTATTGAATCATTATTCCAGCAAGAATTAGTGGAAGAGGTAGAAGAGCAAGCAGGAACAAACTTTAACGAAGATGGTACGTTTGGCTTTTTAATTAAGTTTAATGATTTTGAAGATGTCATTTCATTAAGTCATCGTCTTATCTTTGAGGATATAAAAGATGAGCTATATTCATTTGAGAACCGCTATTATGTATATGTGGAATTCGATGAAGTGCTACATGATGAAGAAGAAATTGATCGTATTTTAAGTATCGTTTTAGAATACGGAGAAGAGTCAACTTTAACAATTCATCGTGTAAGTGAGTATGGGAAACAAATTGTGAAAGAGCATGCGCTTGAAACAATTCGCAATAATTTTCCTGCTAAAACGTAGGCCGATTTCTGTAGTATGAAATCGGCTTTTTATATGAAGAATAGGAAAGCTTTCTTAGTAAGGAGGTAAGAGATGAAAAATACGTTAAAGTTGATTTTCTTTGTTTTACTATTGTTCGCATTATTTGTTTCGTTACGTATGTTTATTGATGTTGCATTTTATTCGGATGTAATTGGGATAAAGGATGTTTCGATTTTAGGTATTATTAGTATTTTATTTACGGTATCTGCATTTTTAATTGGCTGCGTTATTTTCTTAGAGAACCGTCATCCGTCTAAAACACTTACATGGCTCATTGTGTTAGGTATTTTTCCGGTATTTGGATTCTTCGCTTATTTATTATTTGGACAGAACTTTCGGAGGAAGAGAATGTTCCAAAAGAAGGCGCTGCTCGATGAACAAGCGTTTTTACAATATAAAGGGCATGAAGATCACGACGAACGGATTTTGCGCAACCATAAGCATCAAGAGCTGTTATTTCGTTTAGCGGATCGCTTAGGCGCTTTAAATATTTCATTTCAAACTGAAACGAGAACATTAACAAATGGAGATGAAACGTTTCAGGCCATTTTAGATGGATTAAAGCGAGCGAAACACCATATTCATATGGAGTATTACATTGTGCGTGATGATAAGCTTGGAACAGAAATTAAAGATATTTTAATACAAAAATCAAAAGAAGGCGTAGTCGTTCGTTTTTTGTATGATGCGGTTGGTAGTTTTAAATTATCAAAAGCGTATATTGCAGAATTAAATGATGCAGGTGTCGAAATGATTCCGTTCTTCCCTGTGCGCTTTCCAATTTTAAACGATAAGATTAATTATCGAAACCACCGGAAAATCGTTATTATTGATGGAAATGAAGGGTTTGTAGGTGGATTAAATATTGGTGATGAATATTTAGGGAAGGATAAATACTTCGGTTTTTGGCGAGACACGCATTTATATTTGCGTGGTGAGGCTGTTCAAAGTTTACAGCTTATTTTCCTTCAAGATTGGTTTTATATGACTGGTGAGGCTGTGCTAGCCCCTGAATATTTACAAGCGAAAGCAGTTGAGGGGGATCATTGGGGAGGCGTGCAGCTCGTTGGAGGTGGACCGGATAATAAATGGGAAACCATTAAACATTTATATTTTGCCATGATTGCCTCTGCGCGGAAATCCATTTGGATTGCGACGCCATATTTCATTCCGGATGATGATATTTTATCTGCATTAAAGGTAGCTGCACTCGCTGGTATTGATGTTCGTTTGTTAATGCCGAGCAAGCCTGATAAGCGCACTGTCTTTTACGCATCGAGATCGTACTTCCCAGAGCTTTTAGATGCAGGGGTAAAGATATATGAATATGAAAAAGGTTTTCTCCATAGTAAAGTTGTCATTGTCGATTCTGATTTAGCTTCAATTGGGACAGCTAATATGGATATGAGAAGTTTTCATTTGAACTTTGAAGTAAACGCCTTTTTATATGATACAGATAGCATTCGAAAACTTGTTCAAGATTTTAAAGACGATTTAGAAGAATCCAGTGAAATTCATGTCGATCGTTTTCATAAAAGGCGTCTTCATAGACGAATAGTTGAATCAACGTATCGGCTATTATCGCCTTTATTATAAAAAGAGATGTCCGAAATTGGGACATCTCTTTTTTAAAAGGAATTTGTAATAAATTGTAGAATATAAGGAGCTGAAAGGGTGTGATTCCGATGTTTATCGCCAAAAGAGAAAACGGAGAAAAAATTCATCTACTCTATCATCATGATGAAGAGATTTTACACCGTATGCGTAAAATGGAGAACTTCTTTTGTATAGCTTGCGGGAAGGAAGTGCAAATGAAATTAGGGAAACAAAAAAAGTGGCATTTTGCTCATAAGAAAGTGGACTCATGTTTAGCATTTTATGAAGCAGAATCTATATATCATATGCATGGTAAAGAATTGTTATATAGGTGGTTCAAACAGCAAAATTTTCATGTGGATATAGAGCATTATCTTCCAGAGATTCAGCAACGACCAGATATTTTCATAGAGAGAGCAGGGAGAAAAATTGCGATTGAATACCAGTGCGCAAATCTCTCTATAGAACAGCTGTACAAACGAACCTATTCGTATTGGCGAGCCGGTATACAGGTCGTTTGGATCATTGGTGGAAATCAATTGAAAAAGCACTCCGCAAATTGGATGAAATTCTCCTCACTTATGGCTTTCTCCTTACAATCTTATCCTCAGCCACTTCTTATTTTCTTCTGTTCAAAACAAAAATCATTTATGAAATGCGCATTTATCACTTCATTTTCTGCAAGCGTCTCTTTCTCACATATTATATATTTACCAATTGAAACGACTAATTTTGAAATGCTCTTTTCTCCTGTTCCTTTCCAAAAGGAAATATTAGACCGAGAGTGGAAGAAGCGAAAGAACTATTTTCGTCAAAACGCTTTGCCTATTTGGAATTATAATCATAAGTCATTATTACGCCTCTTATACCAATGTAGATGTACCCCAGCAAATTTTCCTTCTGAAATCGGTTTGCCGCTCCCGTCTTCATTCGCTTTTCAAACAAATCCATTTATATGGCAAGCTTTTCTATATATGAAGTGTATAGGTGAGCTTGCGGTAGGGGATTGTATTTCCCTTCAATATGTGTGTAGTTATATAAAAAAGTATGCGGAAAGGCGCATGCTCCCGTACTTTTCACAGCATATATGGAAAGTAGCGGTTACTGAATATATGACATTTTTATGCTATACAGGTGTATTGCAGAAAGTAGGGACTTATAAGTACCGGAAAATAAGGGGGATAACTATGTTAAAAACAGAGCAGGAAGTTATGAAATATGATGAAGTTTGCTTAGCGTATGCCTTATCTTTATTTGAGGCAAAGTACAACATGAGAGAAGGAAAAGGGGATATAATAAAGACTGATCGTGAAGGAATTACATAAGAAAAATCGAATTGTATGTAAGTAGAGATATTTAAAGGAGGGCTTAAAGGATGTCTGAACAAAACACAGCAAAAACATTACCAGATCGCAATGAGATTGAAGAATCAAGTACGTGGCGATTAGAAGATATTTTCCAAACAGATGCAGAATGGGAAAAAGAATTTCAAGCTATTAAAGATTTATTACCGAAGTTAACTGAATTTAAAGGGAAACTTGGTGACTCTGCGAACAATTTACTTGAAGCATTGCAATATGAAGATGAAATTTCAATGCGATTAGGTAAGCTATATACATATGCACATATGCGTTACGATCAAGATACAACAAACTCTGTGTATCAAGCATTAAATGACCGTGCGACAAATTTATATTCACAAGTATCCAGTAGCACAGCATATATTGTGCCTGAAATTTTATCGATTTCAGAAGATACACTGCAATCATTCTTGAAAGAAAATAGAGACTTAAGTATATATGAACATGCATTAGAAGAAATTACGCGTCAACGCCCGCACGTATTATCTGAAGCGGAAGAGGCTCTATTAGCAGAAGCATCTGAAGTAATGAGTTCGTCAAGTAATACATTTGGTATGTTGAATAATGCGGATTTGAAATTTCCATCAATTAAAGGTGAGGATGGAGAAGAAGTAGAAATTACACATGGTCGTTACATTCAATTTTTAGAAAGTGATGATCGTCGTGTACGCGAAGATGCATTCAAAGCTGTATATGAAACGTACGGAAAATATAAGAACACATTTGCAAGTACGTTAAGCGGAGCGGTGAAGCGTAATAATTTCAATGCGCGCGTTCGCAAATACGATTCTGCACGTCAAGCTGCATTAAGTAATAATAATATTCCTGAAGCGGTGTACGATCAACTTGTTGAATCTGTAAATGATAATTTACACTTGCTACATCGTTACATTGATATTCGTAAGCGTGCACTAGGGCTTGATGAGCTTCATATGTATGATTTATATACACCACTTGTACCAGAAGTGAAAATGAACGTGAAATATGAAGAAGCACAAGACATGTTATTAAAGTCTTTAAACGTCCTTGGTGATGAGTATGTTGACATTTTAAAAGAAGCATATGAAAATCGCTGGGTAGATGTGTATGAGAATAAAGGAAAACGAAGCGGAGCATATTCATCTGGTGCATATGGAACAAATCCTTATATTTTAATGAACTGGCATGATAATGTAAATAATTTATTTACACTTGCTCATGAATTTGGCCATTCTGTGCATAGTTACTATACAAGAAAAACGCAGCCGCACGTATACGGTGACTATTCAATCTTTGTTGCGGAAGTAGCATCAACTTGTAATGAAGCGCTACTAAACGATTATTTATTAAAAACGACAGAAGATAAGAAAGAGCGTCTATACTTATTGAATCATTATTTAGAAGGATTCCGTGGTACTGTATTCCGTCAAACGATGTTCGCAGAGTTTGAGCATATTATTCATAAGAAAGTACAAGAGGGACATGCGGTAACACCAGACATGTTAACGGAGATCTACTATGATTTAAATAAGAAATATTTCGGTGATGCTTTAGTAATTGATGAAGAAATTGGTTTAGAGTGGTCTCGTATTCCGCACTTCTACTACAACTATTACGTATACCAATACGCAACAGGATTTAGTGCAGCAACGGCTCTATCTAAACAAATTTTAGAAGAAGGGCAACCAGCAGTAGAACGTTACATTAATGAGTTCTTAAAAGCAGGAAGCTCAGATTATCCAATTGAAGTGCTGAAAAAAGCAGGAGTAGATATGGCATCTCCAGAACCGGTAAAAGAAGCACTACAAGTATTTGAAGAGAAATTAAATGAATTAGAAGCATTATTATTTGAAGAGAAGTAATAAAGAAAGACGAGGGATTTACCTCGTCTTTTTGCTTGGGTTTTATTTTGTCGATATTTGTCGAGAGAATAAAACGAATTTCCTTCTTTTTTCTAAATTAGAAGGCAGTTTTGCAGTTGGTGTTTGTAGTTAAAACCCTTTAAATCGTTTTTTATGGTTGAAATAAGAGAGAGCGATGACAATGACTCCAAATAAAAGAGGGAGAGCAATAACTTTAGGAAAAGCTTGTAGTAGAGAGAGGATGTACAAGAAAAAAGAAACGATGACAGCTAGAAGGATTAGTAAAATATACGTTTTTTTCATACAGAATACCTCCAAAATAGCTTTTTTATAGCTTATTCAGAAATGAAAACGTTTAGAATGTGACAAAAGTGTGAAATTCGACAAAAGGGGTTGTCATCTGACGTCGAATCTTGTAATATAATAAGCGTGAACGAATTCACATACAAACATATACCCCTTTGTTTGAACGTGAAAATTTCTCCCATCCCCTTTAATATTTTTATAAGCCGTAAAGAAGAAGACCTGGTGTTTACACCAGGTCTTTTTCTTTTGCTATCCATTTCCAATAACGCTCACATTTTACGTCAATCATTTGTACTTTTCGTTTCAGTTGTAATTTTTTTAGTTCACGCTCGATCTCTTGTTGCGGGCAGTCATATATAAATGCTACTTCTTTTGAAGATATAAATTGCGTTGCTTCTAGTAATACTTCTAAAGGTGGTAATGGTTCTGGCTCGATTTCACATTTTACAAGTTCTTTTAATAATTGTACGTATACATCATAGGAATACGTTCCAGCAATTTTAATACCTTCTTCATCTGAATTCGCATGAAAAAATACGAGAGAAGGTATTTCGGTAATATGCATCTCATTTGTGAATTTCAAGTCACATTGGAAAGCTTTTTTTGCGCTAGCGGAATATAGATCTTTTTTAAATTCTTCTACATCAATTTCGCTATCTTTTGCGCATGCAAGTAATAATTCGCAGTCAGGGTTTGATACATTTTCAAGGAAAATGTATTCTTGGAGTTTTCGCAAAAACTTCGAACCTGCTTTTCGGCCCTGTAACTCCGCTGCCTTAATTGCCATCGAAACTAAATATGGTGTTGATGATGCCTCTTGCATATGTACTTTTCCATCACATGAAAAACCTTGTAAACTTGTCGTCTTTTCCCACACAAATCGAATATTAGCAGGTTTATTCCATTTGTGTGAGGAAGCGTTCGTTCCGTCCACTTTTCCAGTTACAATATGACGAATAGAGAAGTATTTCCCGTATTCAAGCCATAGTTTAATAATAAAGGGTTCAATTTCCCAGCAATCTTTACAAAGTGGATCAATAAATAAATATGCTTCTACAGACTTATGCTCACATGCGGAAGGAGATGGCATATTGATATGCTTTGCTTCCTGTTTATCCATTATATTTCACCTGTTTCGTTTGGAGTATTAACCATATGCTGAGCAGTTAATGCTAAACGTTCAAAAACGAACTCTCTTATATGACCGTGAACTCCTGTGTCATCCATTGCTTGCTCCATACATGATAGCCAAGCCTCTGCTCGTTTTGGTGTAATCTCAAACGGAAGATGGCGTGCTCTTAACATAGGATGACCATGTTCTTCAGTGTACAAATTCGGACCACCTAAATATTGTGTTAAAAATTGCTTCTGCTTCCTAGCGGTTTCTGTTAAATCATCCGGGAAGATGGGAGATAGGTCAGGGTGCTTACTGACATAGGAATAAAATGTGTCTACTAATATTGCAATGCATTGTTCACCGCCAATTGCTTCAAATGGTGTCATCGGTTGCTTGCTCATCCTTTATAAACTCCTTTTTCCATGAAATGTATATCTATTGTAGCAATGGAATGTTAGGGAGGGCAAATAAACAGCCTTCATAACGTTCTTTGCTTATTTTACAGATGTAAAAGAATCTTTTCCTTTTCAAAAAGTGAGATGTATCCACTAGTAGAACGTATTCACTAGTGGAATTTTCACTTTAGCGTGCTTTGTTTTGTTTGGCAAGGAAAAAGCGTTTTACTTTATTATTTGTATGACGGATTGGTATGTCGTGTTGCTTTAATAAATGAATAAAGGCAGCTTTTCCTGTTTCTTCATCTTGTACTTCAAATTCAATTTCATAATCATCGTGATTGTAATAAAAACTATGGTCAAAGACAAGCGTTCCGCCTTCAAATAACGTTTCAGCTCTTTCAGTTGTTAAACTACCCATATAAGTTAAAGTAGAAACAGGAATTTGTAGTTTGTGTAGTTGATCCATTACAGCCCCTGAAATAATTACGTTTGTTTCCATCATCATTCTTGCTTCGTCTTCTGTTACGACTTGATGAGTTTCCAACAAGCCAACTTCTGCAGGTTGTTTCAATGTTAATGTATAAGTTTCTTCTTTATGACGAATACGAAGTGCAGAGCCAGCTTCTTTTAACGAGAAGTTAGGTGTTTCAAAGTAGTGATTCACTTGTTTCGTAAATACCTCAATAGAAAACGATTTACATAATGCATGGAATTCTTCTTCTGTAACTATATTTTTAAATTCAATTTCAATTTCTTGTTTCATTGTATGCACTCCCTTTGATAAATAATTCTTTACACATTATCGCTTTTTCACAAATTTGGTTCAATGTTTTATTTGTTTGCGTCCATGTTATGATACAATAATACTGTTAAGTAAGACAGGAAGTTGAGATGGAGGAGTTAGAGCATGCAAAATAAAATCCAAGTTAAGAGCGTAGAAAAGAGAGAGAATGCTCTTATTTTTTGTGCGGAAAATAGTGAAATAGCGGTAAAGGAGTTAAGTGCGCGTAATCACGTACTTGTAGACTCAGATAATTTATCATTTTTATATATCTTAGAAAACGAATCATCTTTCATTTATGTAAGTATTCCGCACACATGCTGGGAAGCGATGCATGAAGCGATGAATAACGATGTGGTAATGTTTGTTCGCGTGAATGACATTGAAATGGAATTAGAAGGATTAAAAGAAGAAGTAGAATATTTAGTTGAAAATATTGAAGGTAATGCAAATTACGGAGAAGAACTAGTAACTGCTGTAGAAAAAGTATTTCTATAAGCAAATGGATTGATTTTGGTGGTGGTTGAAATGAATCGAAATTGGGAAGAATTTTTAGCACCTTACCATCAAGCGGTGGCAGAGCTGAAAGTGAAACTAAAAGGAATGCGTACTCAATTTGCAATGTTAACAGAGCATTCTCCAATTGAGTTTGTAACAGGAAGGGTAAAGTCGGTTGCAAGTATTATTGATAAAGCGGAGAAGAGAAATGTACCGTTAGACCGGCTGAGAGAAGATATGCAAGACATCGCGGGTCTTCGAATGATGTGTCAATTTGTTGACGAAATTAAGCCTGTTGTAGAATATCTTCGAAAACGAAATGATTTTGAAATCGTGGAAGAACGTGATTATGTCACGCAAAAGAAAGATAGTGGTTATCGTTCTTATCACGTTGTTATTAGTTATCCTGTTCAAACGATTCAAGGAGAACAAAAAGTATTGGTAGAAATCCAAATACGCACGTTAGCAATGAACTTTTGGGCAACAATTGAGCATTCTTTAAATTATAAATATAGTGGACGTTTTCCTGAAGATATTAAAATACGCTTGCAGCGTGCAGCGGAAGCAGCATTTTTATTAGATGAAGAAATGTCTTCTATCCGTCTTGAAATTCAAGAAGCGCAGAAAGTTTTTTCAAGAAAGCAAGAAACGAAAGATTCCGAATCATAAACTAAAGGGTGTTGGGCGATGAAATTTACAATTATGTCAAAGGGAGATCAATCATCAGATACACTGGCAAGCACGATGAAAGAATACTTGCTAGATTTTGGATTTATAATGGATGAACAGGAACCCGATATTGTAATTTCTGTTGGAGGAGATGGAACGCTTTTATATGCGTTTCATCGTTATTATAATCGATTAGATGAAACAGCATTTGTTGGCGTACATACAGGGCATTTAGGTTTCTATGCAGATTGGTTACCGACAGAAGTAGAGAAATTAGTAATTGCAATTGCTAAAACACCATTCCAAGTGGTGGAATATCCGCTTTTAGAAGTGATTATTCGCTATGTGAATGGGAGTAAAGAGTCACAGTATTTGGCGATGAATGAAGCGACTGTAAAAAGTGCAGAAGGTACATTAGTAACAGAAGTGGAAATACGCGGAGAGTACTTTGAAACGTTCCGTGGGGATGGCCTTTGTATTTCTACTCCTTCAGGAAGTACTGCGTATAATAAGGCGCTTGGCGGAGCGATTATTCACCCTTCTATTGAAGCGATTCAAATTGCAGAAATGGCATCTATTAATAACCGTGTGTTTCGTACGGTAGGTTCGCCGCTCGTATTGCCGAAACATCATACATGTGTGTTGAAGCCTGCTGCAGGAATGAACTTACAAATTACAGTGGACCATTTAACGATGGTTCATCAAGATGTGAAATCAATTCAGTATCGCGTTGCAAACGAAAAAGTACGATTTGTTCGTTTCCGTCCATTCCCGTTCTGGAAACGAGTTCGTGACTCGTTTGTTGCAGATAAATAGAAAGGGTTTATATATTTGAACAGATTTACATTGAAATGGGATATAGAATCGGCTGAAGAGGGAACTTTAGTTAGAGAATTTTTAAAAACAAAAGGGATTTCTAAAGCCGCATTAACGGATATAAAGTTTCACGGTGGAGCTATTGAAGTAAATGGTCAACATGCGAGCGTACGTCATCAGTTGCAAGCTGGTGAAGAATTACGTGTCTTTTTTCCGGTGGAGGAAAGAAGTGAAGGGATGATTGCAGAAGATATCCCTTTATATATTGTATATGAAGATAATGCGGTTCTTGTCATTAATAAAGAGGCGAATATGTCAACGATTCCGTCTAGAGAACATCCATCAGGAAGTGTTGCGAATGCGCTCTTATCTCATTATGATAAGCAGCATCTTGCAAGCACGGTGCATATTGTAACAAGATTAGATCGTGATACTTCAGGGCTTATGCTTATTGCAAAAAACCGTTTCCTGCATCATCTTTTATCGAAACAGCATCAACAAAAAGCTGTGAAAAGAACGTATGAAGCAATCGTTCATGGGGAGATGATAGAACGAGAAGGAACAATTGATGCACCGATTGGACGAAAGCCGGATAGCATTATTGAGCGGACGGTTTGTGATGATGGACAAAGAGCAGTTACTCATTTTAGAGTGATTGATAGCGCCAATCATAAGACACATGTATCGCTTGAGCTTGATACAGGAAGAACGCATCAAATTCGTGTGCATATGGCGCATATAGGGCATCCGTTACTTGGCGATAATTTATATGGTGGAAAAAGGGATGAAATGCAACGACAAGCACTTCATAGTACATCTTTGACGTTTTATCATCCTATTTTAGAGAAGGAAATGTCTTTCACTACAACGATTCCAAGTGATATGCAAGAGGTATTAAAGCACGCTTAAAAAGGGAACAAAATTCTTATGTAACGAAGAATTTTGTTCCCTTTTTTCTTAGCGGAATAATATTAAAATTTGATTTTCACCCGTGCGCTTTATAACGAAAAAACCACTTTCGGATTTTGTAGCAATGCCATCGTCATTTGGACTGCAATATCCATGGGTTTCGCAAGTGCCGTCATCCCGTACTAACATTTGTCCAATTAATCCGACAGGAAGCCACTCGGTACGATCTTTCCTTGCTATATATTTGCAAGCTGGATCCCATTCTGTATTTAAAAGTGGTTGTATGTCTTGTGATTCCGAACGTACATATTGGCGTTTTCCAAAGCTATCTGTTTTGTAGCGCTTTTGCCAACTTAAAGCACCGCTATTTCCTATAAGAGCGGGGGTTGCACTAGATATTCCTAAAATGAATGAATCGTTTGAAGTAGCGATTCGAATTTTTTCTTCGCTACTAAATGTAACGAAATAACCTACATCAATAAGAGTATTGTCTGCTGTTTCAAACATTTGTGCAAAATCAGTTCCGCTTGCATTATAAGAAGCGCCATCAATGTACATTTCTCCATTATGAGCAAGCCACTTTGCACCGATATTATGATCGGTTTTATTTGTTCCGTTTGCAATAAACCAAGAATATGATTCTTCTGCTGTGCCGAAGCGTCCCATAATATGGCTACCTGCAAAATGAGCTGTTGATGTATGATTACCTTCCGCATGAGAAGAGAATCCGTTAGCGATAGTAGCGGTTCCTTCTGCATGTGCTGCTTCGCCTAAAGCGATCGTATGTTTACCTTCCGCATGAGAATAAGAGCCACCTGCTATCGTTTCACTTCCTTCGCTATGGGAACTATGTCCAGTTGCTTTTGTTTTTGATCCTTCTGCATGAGAGAAAGAAGCTTTTGCGTGTGTAAGAAGCCCTTCTGCGTGTGAAGCTGTACCCTCTGCATTAGAGTGCAGTCCTTCTGCATATGCATACCGTCCCCCTTTTTTTACTTTTGTATTTTCAGGTGTAGGGGTTTGAATTATGATAGTTTTTTCTGTTTGTATATCATTGGATGGTGCTAATGCTTCTTTTATTTTCTTCACTTGATTTATAATAGCAGCTGGAATTTCTGATTCCGCTTTTTTATTTATTGCTACAGGGATGCTTTCTTCTGTCTTTTTCTCTGTTTGCTCAGAAGGCATAACCTGTTCGTTATGAGTAGGAAGAGGATTATTTTTTTGCTGCATCTTTGTTTTTCTATTATCAATTATGCGGCTCATTACAGCATTTTCTAAAGAGACATATTTCGGTCTAGCTTTGTTTTTGGGGGAAGCCTCTTGTCCTTCTAGTTCTTCTAAAGCTGCAGCTCGAATGCTGCACCAGTTGTTAATTCCGTACATGGGCAGATAAAAAGGCGGGCATTTTCTTTTTTGTTTAGAAGATTTTTTCTTCATTCTGTCACCTCCTGCGACAGTATATGCCGTGTAATGAAAAAAAGATGCACTTTATTGCATCTTTTTTTCATTACTTTACCCAGTTTTTATATGAGAGCCACCTAAATGATACGATAATCCCTCGTAATTTATGAATGATACGTAAATAAGGGGAGTTATGAAATTGGGCGGAATTTCTCAGGGACAAAAGGCAGGGAGGAAGGGACGGAAACGGTCTCCATTTCGGGATAACGTAGTCCGGTTAGTTTGCCGCCAAATACAGCGCCAGTGTCAATATTGACTGTATGATTTACAAAGCGAGGTTCTTTTACAGGTGTATGTCCATATACAATCCAAGCTTGTCCTTTATATTCTTTTGCCCAGTCGCGACGGACAGGTGAGCCGTCAGCGTGTTTTTCTCCTGTAATATCACCATATAATACAAAGGTTTGTACTTTTTTATCTTGTCTTCCTATATAATCTTGCCGAATTCCGGCGTGACATACAAGTAATCTTTTCTCATCGAGTACGTGATATAAAGGGGATTGCTCGTAAAGTGTGATGAATTTTTCTTTTATAATGCTTTGTTTATGAGAAGGCAGTGCTTCATATTCAGCAACAGTTGTTTCGAGTCCATGAGCGATTGTTACATTACGCCCAAGGAAAAATCGGTATAGTTTATTACAGTGATTTCCCGGAGCGTAATAAGCTACTTTTTTATTTATGACAAGTTCCCATACAATTTCAATCATACGTAATGAATGAGGGCCTCGATCAGTAATATCACCAACAAACGCAATTTGGCGTTGATCAGGGTGAATTGGCAGGTCACTATTCCAGTTATATCCGAGTTTCGTCGTTAAGTCTTGGAACTCTTGGAAGCATCCATGTATATCCCCTATAATGTCATATTTCATATTTAAACCTCCATCATATTTTTCATTAGTATATCTAAAAAGGGATAGAGATAAAAATATACCGTTTTTGTGCGTCAGTTGAACATAAAGATTTTCGTTCTTGAGCGAACGTTTAAAACAAATCCAATCGCTATCATGTATGTGAGTAAGGAACTTCCTCCGTAGCTCATAAGGGGTAATGTGATTCCTGTAATAGGTAATAATCCGATGGTCATCCCGATATTTTGAAATACTTGAAAAGTAAACATTCCGATTGTACCAGCACAGATGTAACTACCGAAAGGGTCATTACTTTCTAAAGCGATATGAATCATGCGGAAAATAAGTAGGAAAAAAAGTGCAATAATGACACTTGCGCCTAAAAAACCGAATTGTTCAGCGACATTAGTGAAAATAAAATCTGTATGTGGTTCTGGAAAGTATACTTGTCCATTTTCCCAACCTTTTCCTTGTATTTCCCCTGATCCAGTAGCTAAGAAAGCTTGTCTTAATTGATAGCCTTGCGCATCATATTTGTATGGTGCTAACCAGCCGTAGAAGCGATTTAGTTGATATTCTTGTAAAATGTGTGCTTTAAAGAATTTTGTATGAGTAAAAAAAATATAAGTTAATGTAACGCCAGTTGCAAAAATACCGGAAATTAATCCGAAAATAAAACGCCAACGTATACCAGAAACTAGTATCATTGCTGCGAGCATAGCGGAAATTACCATTGTGTTTCCTAAATCAGGTTCCTTTGCAATAAGTAGTAGGGGCGGCAAACTTGTTGCGCATATTTTTCCGAGTAATAAAAAATCGTCGTGTATTGTTCGGCAAAAATATTTCTCATTGTGATTTGCTATAATTCGTCCGGTGACGATAATTAAAAACAATTTCATAATTTCAGAAGGCTGGAAATTTCCGATACCTGGAAGCTTGTACCAAGCGGTAGCACCTTTAATTGTAATGGCGCCTGGTACTTGAAGTTCTAGTCCAATAAGTAGTACCAATGCAAAGCTATATAAATACCAAGCAATTTTTTGATAACGATCAAAATCAATAATCATAATTACACCAATGGCTATAAATCCAATGAAGTACCATTGGATTTGCTTTAATACAAAATTTATATTTTGCAAAAATGATGGTAAAGAGGCTTGTGCACTTGCAATTGCAAAGCAACTAACAATCCCAATGGCAAATAAGATGAATAGTAATACGTAGTCTATTTGATATTGAGAATTTGGATCTTTCAATGTAGGTGTTCCTTTCTATCGCCTAGTAAGTGTATGCATTATGTCATGATAAAAATAATATACAAGCAGACTATGCATACATTTATTCCACTATTTGTGTGAAGTCATACATCACAAAGAAGGAATAGCTCCTTCCTTGTGATGGATTATATGGCACGGAGTTCTTTTGTAATCATATTTAAACAATAGGAAAGACGTGCATGTGTATTTATATCTGGAATGAGGTTCGGAAATAGATTGTAATATTTGAACGCATTTTTATACCATCCGTAAGCTCTTATCAAACCCTTTTTATAATGTTTGGGGTCTTGTAAGAAACCATACTTTTTTGAGGTTAAAACGAGATGAGAAAAATCTTCACAGCCTTCAAGGAATTTGTGACGTACTTGCTGTCCAGAATGAACGCGGAAGGAACTTAAAGGCTCAGTGATATACATGGCATCACCTTTTGAAAGTAAATGGATCCAAGAGGCCATATCAACACTACAACCATATTTTCTGCCATTTAAAGTGCCGAAAGGTTCTGTTAATAGACTTTTTCTAAAGAGTACGATTGTAGGTTCGCCGATAATATTTTGTCCCGCCAAAAGCATACGGTTTCCAAAATCTTTCCCATTGAGTAGAGTATCTTCATCATATAATTTTTTCATGGAGGGGTGTTGTTCAATTATATCTCCATCATCATTGATCCAAGTACGATAGGATGTGATAAGTGCAAGGTTTTTATTTAAGTCTTGTTGGAAATAAAACATCATTTTTTCAATTTTATTATTACAAAATATATCATCGTCCATTAAGAAATTTATGTACTCTCCATTTGACTGTTCTAAGAGCATAAGGGCGTTATGAAATTGTCCTAAAGTAGAGGGATTTCGAATGTACGTTATATGTTTATGCTTATGTAAATAATCTCTGTATATTAATTTTTCTGTTTCATTATTTGTGCTATCGTCTCCTACAATAATTTCAATATTTGAATACGTTTGTGCTAATGCACTTTCTAGAGCAATTTTAAAATAATGTGGTCGATTATAGGTGGGAATAAGGATGGAAACGAGAGGTGGATTTTTTATATTATCCATATACAACTACCTTTCAGAAATTTTTTGTGTAAGAATAATATCTTGATAACTGGTGTGTTCAGTTCTGCCACACCATGAACCATAATGGGAAGGAGTCTGTACTTCTAGCCCATATTTATTTAATAGAGTACGAATATCTTCCTCAGGATAGGCAACTGCGAAATTCGGGATATCTTTATTTAGAACATAACAATTGTCAATTTGGTGATAAAAACCTAACGTACTTAGTCCTGCATTTAAGTAATAGGAAGATTCAGGATTAATTAAAAAGAAAGTAATAAAACATCTCCCATCTTTTTTCAGAACTCGTGCAATCTCGCATACGTAATGTTCTAATTCTTTCGGAAGGAGGTGGGTAAATACAGACGTTAAAAAAATAAAATCGAATGATTCATCTTCATATGGAAACTTGTATTGGGAAGCATCTTCTTTTCCATCGGGATTGTAGAATTGGTTATATATATCGACATGTTCAAAATGGAAATTGTTACGGCGTGTTGAAATGTTATTTTTGCACCATGTAATTCCCTTATTAAATAAGTCAAATCCATAATAAGTACCATCATCGCTTAAATAGTTCATTAATGGAACCGCCATACGGCCGATACCACAGCCTATATCTAACACTGTTTCATTTGATTTTAAATTGCCAATTTCAATAAAATACTGCATAAACTCTTTTCCAACTTCTTCAAAGTCACCACCTACATATTGAACGAGTTCTGGGGGTGGAATTAATGTGATTTTTTTCTCATTTTCGTTCATACATTCACTCCGTCCTTGTAGTAAAGTAAGAGATTTTTATTGCATATATAAGTTAATCATTTATAGTGAGGGGAACTTTACACGATTGGTTCTTACGAATCAATAGTGTGATAGAACCCCTCAAAAGAATAAAATTGTATTCTATTCTTTTCGCCAATAAATACCGAAATCATCAATTTGAGTCATAGGAGCTTTTATGTTTCTTTCACTTCTGAAATCTGTTACAGCCTCTGCGCATGTTATCAATCCATAATCATCAATAATAATAAAGCCACCTGTTGAAACTTTATCATATAAATTTACAAGACTATCCATCGTAGATTCATACATATCACCGTCAAGGCGAGCAATTGCAATTTTTTCTACCGGTGCTGAAGGCAATGTATCTTTAAACCAACCCTTTAAAAATTTCACCTGATCATTTAATAAATCGTATTTTTTAAAATTTTCTTGTACTGTTTCTAAAGAAACTCGTAAGTAATCGAATGTGTGCAAATAATCACCATAATCTTTTGGATATTGTTCTAAGTTAGGTGCGGGCAGACCTTCAAATGAATCGGCAACCCATACAGTACGATCCTTAATGTTGTTTGCTTGTAAAAATCCATTCATAAAAATGCATGATCCTCCGCGCCATACACCAGTTTCAATAAAATCGCCTTCTATATTTTCCCTGACTACAGTTTCCATAGCCTCTTGTAATTGATTCATACGCTTTCGACCAACCATACTGTGTGCAGCTCTTGGCCAATCCTTGCCACCTTGACGCTCATTGTTTGAAACGTTAGGATTAACGATTTTTAAATTGTGATTTTCTACATACTGCTTAAGAAATAAAGGAAGTGGAACCGTAACTGGTTCATATGATAGTTCTTTAGATATATGTAACGAAGCAGGTAAGTATGGTTCGTATTCTAACCATATTTCAAATAAAATTGTTTTCTTTAGTAACTCAAGATAAAGCTGGACAGCCGATTTATTTTCCATATAAGTGCCTCCTGCGGAATGTCATACAACATTATGACTATGTAGAAAAGAAGGATTTAATGATTGAATTTACCAATGAAAAAGCAGTAAAACTGATATCAGTTTTACTGCTAGGGAAAAAATTAAGCGATTTTTTCAATAATAATGGATGCACTCGTACCAAGAGCTAATGATAATCCAAGTCCTGTAACAATTACTTCAACTAATGATGGAGTTGACGTAATTTGCGTAATTGCTTGAACAACGATAGGTGCTCCAACTGAGATTAAAGTCGTTCCAGTACCAGGTACAGGTAAACCATTTACTTGGATTGTAAGTCCTCCTAATAGACTTACGGCTGCAGTATATACGATAACAGTGATTTTATAGAATCCAGTTTCACTAATTACGAAAGTATCGTCATCTAATTGAGAAATTGCTGTGCCAAACTGAGATCCAACAGTATTAAATGGTACTGGAGCATTAAGTCCAAGATCCAAAGAAATTCCACCGGAGTTAAATGCATATAATCCTGCTGGAAGTCCTAGCCCTGATGGTCCAGTCGGTCCAGTTGGCCCAGTTGGCCCAGTTGGTCCAGTCGGTCCGGTAGCACCAGTTGGTCCAGTCGGTCCAGTGTCTCCAGTTGGCCCAGTCGGTCCAGTAGTACCAGTGTCTCCAGTTGGCCCAGTCGGTCCAGTAGTACCCGTTTCTCCAGTTGGCCCTAGTTGTCGTGTCTCCAGTTGGTCCAGTTGGTCCAGTCGGTCCAGTCGGTCCAGTCGGTCCAGTTGGTCCAGTCGGCCCAGTTGGTCCAGTCGGTCCAGTCGGTCCACAGTTGGCCCAGTCGGCCCAGTCGGTCCAGTCGGCCCAGTTGGTCCGGTAGGAAGGGTAAACGGTGGTATTGGTGGTAATGTTGGTCCTACAAGATTAGGGTCAAATGCACTAGCTGATAAAGATTCATCGGGATTCAATCCATCTGAATAATTATTATTTGACATAAATTCACCTCCATAAAGCGTTCATTATATAGTAGATGCAAAACCGGAAGAAAATGACACGGACATTTGAATTATTGAAAAGAAATCTTAAACTGCTTGTGTAAGTTAAAAAAGTGGAAAGTTTATTGTATGTATAACATATGATTGATTTGGAAGAGGGTGATTATGTTGAACAAGCAAGGAATCACAATTAGTTTATGTATGATTGTTCGAGATGAGGAAGATACAATAGGTCGATGTTTAGATGCAGTAGAAAAAATTGTTGATGAAATTATTGTAGTTGATACAGGTTCCATTGATCGAACGAAAGAAATTGTAGCTCAATATACTTCCAACATATATGACTTTCCATGGATTAATGATTTTGCGGCAGCTAGAAATTTTTCTTTTTCGAAAGCAACACAAGAATATATATTATGGCTAGATGCTGATGATGTGTTATTAGAAGATGCTCAAGAGGCATTGATCCTATTAAAAAGAGAATTAGATCCTAATGTGGATGCTGTTTCGATGCCGTATCATCTTGCAATGGATTCTAACGGGAAACCTTTATATTGTACAAAAAGAAATCGACTTGTAAAGCGTGAAAAACAATTTCAATGGTTTGGAAAGGTTCATGAATATTTAGCTATTTCTGGTGAAACTTTTAGTAGTAATGTTGCTATTACACATAAAAAAGAAAAAAAGGTAACAAATCGTAATTTGAAAATTTTTCAAGATGCTGTAGCAGCTGGAGAAGAATTGAGTCCGAGAGATTTATTTTATTACGCGAATGAATCTATGGATAATCAAAAATATGATGATGCAGTTATGCTATATGAAACATTCCTTAATCAAGACGAAGGATGGTATGAAGAGAAAATTTATGCATGTGGTAAGTTAGGGGATTGCTATGCAAAGCTTGGATCATGGGAAAAGGCAATTGAATCTTGCGTGAAGTCGTTTCGATATGATGTTCCTAGAGGAGAGAATTGTACAAGAATAGGATATATATATATGGAACAACAAAAATATAACGAAGCGATATTTTGGTTTAAACTTGCAACGGAAGTACCAATGGCGACGGAGAGTCCGTTTCATAGTCCAGCGAGCTACACATGGCTTCCCTATTTACAAATGTGTATTTGTTATAGCAAGTTAGGAGAGCAAGATAAAGCTTATTATTACAATGAACTAGCAGCTTCATATGTTCCAAATAATGCTGCAATTGAATATAACCGCAAATATTTTCGGAGTGTTTTTGATAAACAATATAAATCGTTATAGGTTGCGTTTTTCTAGAAATGATGTATCGCGATTCTAACTCTAATAGATTGGCTATATAGTAAAGTATCGGTGTACTGGTTACATTTATAGACTTCCTATGAAGTTTATATTTCAAATTCAATTTGTATAAGGAGTGTGTGAAATGAATCCCCAAAAAAATTCTTTATATGAAGAAAAATCTGTGCATTATTATAATGCAGTGAATCCGAATTTATTAAAGCATATAAAAAAGGAATGGAAAGAAGTTCTTGATATCGGTTGCTCGAGCGGTGCATTGGGAGCGGCTATTAAAGAAAATGGAACACGTGTATCAGGAATTGAGGCATTCCCAGAGGCAGCAGAAAAAGCAAAAGAAAAACTAGACCATGTTGTTTTAGGTGATATAGAAACAATGGATATACCGTATGAGAAGGAGCAATTTGATTGCGTCATATTTGGGGATGTATTAGAGCATTTATTTGATCCGTGGGCTGTAATAGAAAAAGTAAAGCCATATATAAAAGAAAATGGTGTGATTTTAGCAAGTATACCAAACGTTGCTCACATTTCAGTATTAGCGCCGTTACTTGCTGGAAATTGGACGTATACAGAATATGGTTTATTAGATAAAACGCATATTCGTTTCTTTACATTTAATGAAATGCTCCGAATGTTTTTAAAATCAGGTTATTCGATTAGTAAAGTAGATCGTGTATATATTGATTATAAAATGTACGAACCACTTATTGAGGAATTATATGGAATTTGTAAAAAATATCGTCTTGGAAGTGGCTTCATGGCTGAGACGGTCGTATTTCAGTATATTATTGAAGCAGAAAAATCACAGCTATGAGTGCTGCTGAAAAAACAATATTATTTGTTACATGTATAAATGATCGGAAAATGTATGCACAGTGTGTACGACATATATTGAGCTTAGCAGTGCCTCCAGGGTATAATGTACAATTTATGCCAATTCGGAATGCGAAAAGTATGACGAGCGGATATAATCAAGCGATTTCGCATCCAGCGAAATATAAAGTATATATACACCAAGATGTTTTCATTATGAATGTGGCATTTTTATATGGATTACTTCAATTATTTAACGAACATGAACATCTTGGAATGATTGGAATGATTGGAGCCCAATATGTTCCTCCAAACGGGATATGGAATGAAGGCAAGGGAGTTGTTGGGAAAGTAATTGGTTATATGAACGATTTATTTTATATGGCAACTCAAGAACAGCCGTATCATGACTCAAAAACATTTATGCCTGTGGAATGTATCGACGGTTTATTGATGGCAACGCAATACGATATTCCCTGGCGAGAAGACTTGTTTGATGGGTTTGACTATTATGATGTATCTCAGTCATTTGAATTTAGAAAAGCTGGCTATACAGTTGGGGTTCCTGTACAGCGTGATGCGTGGTGCATTCACTATCATATTGATGTGAATATGACCAACTATGACAAGTATAGAAAGATATTTGTGGAGAACTATATGTCAGATGTAAATCAAGACGAATAGAGGGGCTACAAAATGAAGGATCGTACAATATTAGTTGTTGTTTGTGTAAATAATGAAGAGCTATTTGAACAATGCGAGAGACAAATAAGAAACCTTTTTGTTCCCCCTGATTATGTCGTACAAATTTTTCCGATACGAGATGCGAAAAGTATGGCAAGCGCATATAACCGAGCACTTTCATATCCCGCGAAGTATAAGGTTTATATACATCAGGATACTTATCTTATTAATCGAGAGATGTTTTATACACTTATTTCCCTTTTTAAAGATAATGAAAAGCTCGGCTTAATTGGAGTAGCTGGAGCCCAATTTTTACCGAGTAACGGGATATGGTGGGAAGGGAAAAATTTAGTAGGGAAAGTGATTGAGTATAGAAGACGGAATTATCAATTATTAAATTTAGATCAGGGGTTTTATGGAAGCCAATCTTTTATGTCGGTGCAGGCAATTGATGGCTTATTCATGGCAACGCAGTATGATATTCCGTGGCGAGAAGATTTGTTTCAAGGGTTCCACTTTTATGATGTATCACAGTCTTTAGAGTTTCAAAGGGCTGGTTATTTAATTGGTATCCCAAATCAATCAAATTTATGGTGTATTCATTATAACGGAGATGAATTTGATGCGGATACATATGAGAAAGATCGAAAAGTGTTTGTAGAACAGTATAAAGATATTTTATCTCCATCATAAGGGAGAGATGCAGAGTGAAAGGGATTATTTTAGCAGGTGGTACTGGATCGAGGCTATATCCAATAACGAAAGTAACGAATAAACATTTGCTTCCTGTTGGACGTTATCCAATGATTTATCATGCGGTATATAAGCTGAAACAATGTGAGATTACAGATATTATGATTATTACAGGTAAAGAGCATATGGGAGATGTTGTTAGTTTTTTAGGAAGCGGTCAAGAGTTTGGCGTGTCCTTTACGTATCGTGTGCAAGATAAGGCTGGCGGAATTGCACAAGCATTAGGGCTTTGTGAAGATTTTGTTGGGAATGATCGCATGGTAGTTATATTAGGCGATAACATTTTTTCGGATGATATTCGTCCGTATGTTGAAGAGTTTGCAAATCAAAAAGAAGGTGCGAAAGTACTGCTGCAATCTGTAGATGATCCTGAGAGATTTGGCGTAGCAAATATTCAAAATCGTAAAATAATTGAAATTGAAGAAAAGCCGAAAGAGCCGCAAAGTTCCTATGCAGTCACAGGAATTTATTTATATGATTCGAAAGTCTTTTCTTATATAAAAGAATTAAAACCTTCCGCAAGGGGAGAGCTTGAAATTACAGATATCAATAATTGGTATTTAAAACGAGGGGTACTTACTTATAATGAAATGAGCGGTTGGTGGACTGATGCAGGAACTCATGTTTCTCTTCAAAGGGCGAATACGTTAGCGCGGGATATAAACTTTGGTAAACAGTTTAACGGAGAATAGGTGAGAATATGAAAGTTATAGAAACAAACTTTACCGACGCGAAATTGCTAGAACCGAGGTTATTTGGAGATGAGCGTGGCTTTTTTACTGAAAGTTATAATAAGAAGGTGCTAGAAACATTAGGAGTTACGTATTCATTTGTACAGGATAATGTTTCGTATTCGGCAGAAGCGGGAACGATTCGGGGATTACACTTTCAAAAAAATCCAAAAGCACAAACGAAACTTATTCAAGTTATACAAGGAGCAATTTATGATGTTATCGTTGATTTGCGAAAAAATTCACCAACGTTTAAACAGTGGAGAGGATATATTTTAAGCGCGGATAATCATCGGCAATTATTAGTGCCAAAAGGATTTGCACATGGTTTTTGTACAATTGTCCCGCATACTATTGTTATGTATAAAGTAGATGAGTATTATAGTGCTAATCATGACTCAGGGGTACTTTGGGACGATAAAGACTTAGCAATTCCATGGCCGGTAACAAGTCCTATTTTGTCTGATAAAGATCGAATATTACCGTTACTTCAGGAATGTGAAGATAGTTTTTGAGTAGGAGAGTTGTTTATGAATATATTAGTAACAGGTGGGGCCGGATTTATTGGAAGTAATTTTGTTCATTACATGTTACAAAGCTATGAAACATATAAAATTATTAACTTTGATGCATTAACATATAGTGGAAACTTAAATAATGTAAAGTCTATTCAAGATCATCCGAATTACTATTTTGTAAAAGGGGAAATTCAAAATGGAGAGCTGCTGGAGCACGTTATTAAGGAACGTGACGTGCAAGTAATTGTCAATTTCGCAGCTGAATCACATGTGGACCGTAGTATTGAGAACCCGATTCCTTTTTATGATACAAATGTAATTGGGACAGTCACCTTATTAGAATTAGTAAAAAAATATCCACATATTAAACTCGTGCAAGTATCAACAGATGAGGTGTACGGCTCTTTAGGGAAAACAGGTCGATTTACAGAGGAAACACCGTTAGCTCCAAATAGTCCATATTCTTCAAGCAAAGCGAGCGCCGACATGATAGCTTTATCTTATTATAAAACATATCAATTACCAGTTATAGTAACGCGTTGCTCCAATAACTATGGGCCGTATCAATATCCTGAAAAATTAATTCCATTAATGGTTACGAATGCGCTGGAAGGAAAAAAATTACCGTTATATGGTGATGGATTAAATGTAAGAGATTGGTTACATGTAACGGATCATTGTAGTGCGATTGATGTTGTATTGCATAAGGGACGTATAGGAGAAGTATATAATATAGGTGGAAATAATGAAAAAACAAATATAGATGTTGTGGAACAAATCATTACTCTCTTAGGAAAAACGAAAAAAGATATTGCGTATGTTACAGATCGTTTAGGTCATGATCGTCGTTATGCGATTGATGCACAAAAGATGAAGAATGAGCTCGGGTGGGAACCGCACTATACGTTTGAACAAGGGTTGAAAGAAACGGTGGAATGGTATGAACATCATACAGAATGGTGGAAACCACTAAAAGAAAAGTAAGGGGCATATAAATGAAAGAACGGGTTATCATAACAGGAGCAAATGGTCAATTAGGAAAGCAACTACAAGAAGAGTTAAATCCTAAAGAATATGACATATATCCATTTGATAAAAAGTTACTAGATATAACAAATATATCCCGAATGCAGCAAGTGGTACAAGAAATAAGGCCACATATAATTATTCATTGTGCAGCGTATACGAAGGTTGATCATGCTGAGAAAGAAAAAGATCTAGCTTATAGAATCAATGCAATAGGAGCTCGAAATGTAGCGGTTGCTTCACAATTAGTAGGGGCGAAGTTAGTTTATATTAGTACTGATTATGTATTTCAGGGCGATAAACCGGAGGGATACGATGAATTTCATAATCCGGCGCCGATTAATATATACGGAGCTTCTAAGTATGCGGGAGAGCAGTTTGTCAAAGAGTTACATAATAAATATTTTATTGTTCGTACATCGTGGTTATATGGTAAGTATGGAAATAATTTTGTGAAAACGATGATGCGATTAGGTAAAGAAAGAACAGAAGTATCTGTTGTAGCGGATCAAATCGGTTCTCCTACTTATGTGGCGGATTTAAATTTGATGATTAATAAGCTCATTCATACTTCTTTATACGGTACGTATCATGTATCAAATAGAGGTTCGTGTTCTTGGTTTGAATTTGCCAAAAAAATATTTTCGTGTGCAAATATGAAAGTGAATGTAGTACCTGTTTCAACCGAAGAATTTGGAGCGGCGGCAGCGAGACCGAAATATTCTATTTTCCAACATAACATGCTACGATTAAATGGTTTTTTACAAATGCCTTCTTGGGAGGAAGGATTAGAGCGGTTTTTTATAGAAACAAAAAGTCATTAACAAAATTTACGTTAATGACTTTTTTGTTTGCCTTTAAGAGGTTTTATGGTACTATAATTATAGTATCAGGTACTAATAACAAGTATAAGTATTTCTGGGAGGATATATCATGGAACTATTACAAGGGAAAACATTTGTTGTTATGGGCGTTGCGAACCAAAGAAGTATTGCGTGGGGAATTGCTCGCTCTTTGCATAATGCAGGTGCAAAATTAATCTTCACATATGCAGGAGAACGTTTAGAGAGAAACGTTCGTGAATTAGCGGACACATTAGAAGGGCAAGAATCACTTGTATTACCTTGTGATGTAACAAATGATGAAGAACTTACAGCTTGCTTTGAAACAATCAAGCAAGAAGTTGGTACAATTCACGGTGTAGCACACTGTATTGCTTTTGCAAATCGTGACGATTTAAAAGGTGAATTTGTAGATACTTCTCGCGATGGATTTTTACTTGCACAAAATATTAGTGCATTCTCTTTAACAGCTGTAGCAAGAGAAGCGAAGAAAGTAATGACAGAAGGCGGAAATATTTTAACGTTAACATATCTTGGCGGCGAGCGCGTTGTGAAAAACTATAACGTTATGGGTGTTGCGAAAGCTTCATTAGAAGCGAGCGTGAAATATTTAGCAAATGATTTAGGCCAACATGGCATTCGCGTTAACGCTATCTCTGCAGGACCAATTCGTACGTTATCTGCAAAAGGTGTAGGCGACTTTAACTCAATCTTAAGAGAAATTGAGGAGCGCGCACCACTTCGTCGTACAACGACTCCAGAAGAAGTTGGGGATACAGCGGTATTCTTATTCAGTGATTTAGCACGTGGCGTAACAGGAGAAAACATTCACGTTGATTCAGGGTATCATATCCTAGGATAAATATAATATTAACTTTTAAAGGACAATCTCTAAATATTGAGATTGTCCTTTTTATTTGTTCCTAGAAAGAACGATTTTTAACGAAAGTTCTTACCACGTTCTGAATATAACTATAATAGTACACGATTTATTCAGCTACGTATGGAAGTGGGAGGGACGAGTGTGAAGAATAAAAATAAAAGTTCAACAGTTGGAAAACCGTTGTTATATATTGCACAAGTAAATTTGGAACTTGCTGCACCGAAAATAAAAAGAATTATCTTAACAAACTTTGAAAATGAGGATCGAAAAGAGGAAAGTAATAGAAACGAAAATGTTGTAAGTAGTGCTGTGGAAGAGGTAATAGAACAAGAACAGGAACAACAAGAAGAGCAGCAAGTAGAAGAAAAAATAGAAGAAGAGGAGCAAGTACAAGAACAGCCAGATCCAGTGAGAACTGTCCCATATAATAAATCATTTAAGGATATGAATACTGAAGAGAAAATTCATTTTTTATTAAATCGCCCTCATTATATTCCGAAAGTAAGGTGCAGAATAAAAACGGCTACGGTTTCTTATATTGGATCGATCATCTCGTATCGTAATGGAATTGTAGCTATTATGCCGCCAAATAGTATGAGAGATATTAGGTTATCTATAGAAGAGATAAAATCGATTGATATGGCCGGCTTTTAAATATGTAAAGGTGGTAGAAATCTTCTACCACCCCAATAGTTTTTTAGTTTACTTCACTTATTAGATAGAAACGTCGCGTAAGCACTGAATCGCACAGAAGCAGTTTAAATCAACAGTAAGACAAGTGTTAGTCGATACTAATCTTGCATTTGGTACAGCTAAAAACGTACAAATTGGATCATCACCAGGTGGTACAGGAGAACCGTCACCTAATACTACAGTTAATACACGTAGCACAGCACAGCTATCATCATCTACACTTTCCACACGGAAAATTGGAGATCGGCAGCTAGAAAGGCTTGCAGTTGGTGCAAATGCTTCAAAAGGTTCTCCAGTTTTTGTGTATAAAATAAAAGGGCGTGTATTTGCTACTGAAGCACTATTGTGTGCTCCTAAAAATGGGATTTCACAACCAGATCCACACGTTGTTGTAGAACAATCTTGTAATTCATTGATGAATTTTACAACGTCAACTACACAATGAGAAGAGCCATGGTGTTTATTTTCGTTACAACTCATTAATGTCACTCCTTATCTTCTTGTTTGTATTTACATTAATAAGATATTGGAGTTGAGGAGATTTGGTCACAATCTCAAGACCTTTTTTTTTAAATAGGCGAAAGAAGATAAGGGAAGGTGGAATTATGCTGTTTACAAGTTGGCTTTTATTTTTTATTTTTGCGTTAGCTGCTTTTAGGCTCACCCGTTTAATTGTTTATGATAAAATTACAGCTTTTTTGCGAAGACCGTTTATTGATGAATTAGAGATTACAGAGCCGGATGGAAGTGTATCAACTTTTACAAAAGTAAAAGGGAAAGGATTAAGAAAGTGGATTGGCGAATTATTAAGCTGTTATTGGTGTACAGGTGTATGGGTTAGTGCTTTTTTATTAGTTTTATATAATTGGATTCCTATCGTTGCAGAGCCGTTACTTGCATTATTAGCTATTGCAGGGGCAGCAGCAATCATTGAAACGATTACAGGATACTTTATGGGAGAATAATATATTTTCATAATACGAGAAAATGCGGAGTTTAAAAGAATGAGGGAACGGAAATAAAAAGTTGTTCATATAGTAAATAGACAGAATTGACAGTAGAGGAGATGTTTGCTGTGAGCAATAATCCAAGGCAAAATTCATATGACCTGCAGCAATGGTATAACATACAGCAACAGCACCATGCACAACAACAGGCATATCAAGAACAATTGCAACAACAAGGTTTTGTGAAGAAAAAAGGATGTAATTGTGGTAAAAAAAAGAACACAATAAAACACTATGAAGAATGAAACACTCATGTTACTGTGAGTGTTTTTTATTATATATAAAAAGCGGTATTTCTGTATTAGAAATACCGCTTTTTACTAGCTAATTTGTGCAACTGTTAGTGCTGCAGCACGGATGTCTACAGTTCCAATTAACTCAACTGGTACAATTTGAATTAAGTCACCAGGGTTTAAGTTAATAAGAATAACACCGCTGGATACGTCTACTTCACCAGTACCAATAACGTTAGAACGAACCGCTGTACCTGATCCAGGAATAATGTTAGCTGGTGTATTTAATGATAAGAAGAAACGACCAGCTTCTGGTGCAACAGGTACATTATCAAGACTAATTGTTAATGTATAACTGATTTGATAAATACCAGCTCGTAGAATTCGGATGCCATCTCCGACACTTACTGTATCATTTATTACAGGAACAGTAATATTTGGGTTTGGACTTACGCTAGGTAATAGTAGTGGTGTAAATAATGAAGCGAACTGAGGTGCAGACGCGTTGAAAGCAAAACCGAAGGCAGGTAGTGTACTAGCTGGTTTTGCCTCACAATCGATTTTAGTAAATTCACAATCAGAAGAGAACATGTTTTTCACTCCTTTATCTGTTTCTACTTTCAGTTAATGAAAAGGACAGGTTCTATGTTCTAGACAAGTTCCCAATTTTAAGAAATTTACATAATAATACTCGTTAAGCATGGATTGGGTGGCAGATAATTCTGCCACCCAATCCATGCTTAACTCATTATTTAGATTTAAATCGTAACATCGCGTAAGCATTTCTAGACAAGTTCCCAATTTTAAGAAATTTACATAATAATACTCGTTAAGCATGGATTGGGTGGCAGATCCACCCAATCCATGCTTAACTCATTATTTAGATTTAAATCGTAACATCGCGTAAGCATTGAATAGCGCAGAAGCAGCTTAAATCAACAGTAAGACAAGTGTTGGTTGATATTAATCTTGCATTTGGTACAGCTAAAAACGTACAGATTGGATCGTCACCAGGTGGTACAGGAGAAGTATCACCTAATACTACAGTTAATACACGCAATACAGCACAATCATCATCATCTATACTCTCGACACGGAAAATTGGAGATCGGCAGCTAGAAAGGCTTGCAGTTGGTGCAAATGCTTCAAAAGGTGCTCCAGCTTTTGTGTATAAAATAAAAGGACGTGTATTTGCTACGGATGCACTATTATGTGCTCCTAAAAATGGAACTTCGCAACCAGATCCACATGTTGTGGTTGCACATTCTTGTAATTCATGTATAAACCGAACGACATTTGATACACAGTTGAAATCACAATCGTGATGATGATGGTCTTCGTTACAATTGCAGCTCATTATGTTCACTCCTTATCGTGAGTTCTGACATACACTATTACAATATGAATGAGGTATGGTTGATATTACGTTAATTCTTACGATAAAAGCAGGGAATTTATATAGTAGGGATGTACATAATGCAATAAAAAAAAGACATCCTTATTTAGTGGATGTCTTTTCAGGTAAATCTTTTCGCACTGTATATAAAAAACGAGATATATCTAATTTCTTTCCTCTAAAAAATTGCGGAGAGGAAATGTAAAGTTCTTCTTTCGCACGTGTAATTGCGACATAAAGTAGTCGGCGTTCTTCTTCTAAAGCTTCAGAAGTCTCTGTAACACGATCGTTTGCATCTTTTAAAGAAGAAGTATGGGGGAGAATACCATCGCTCGCTCCAAGTAAAAAGACGCATGGAAATTCAAGGCCTTTTGCGTTATGAATAGACATAAGTGAAACAGCATCTTTTTGCGGCATTGTTTTTAATGCTTCCATTTCCTTTTGACCTTGAATTGCTTCACCAATAAATTGTAAATAAGCTGGAATATCGGTGAAACGATTTGCCGACTCCATTAATTCTTCTAACATTTCTTCTTGTATATCTTTATGCATCGTAAAGGAAGAACGATCGTTACTTTGTAAGTACTCTAAATACTTTCCTTTACCATGAATAATTTCTTTTAATGCTTTTTTCGGTTCTAATTCTTTTATAAATTTAATAAAATCGATACGCTCATTTACCTTTTTCACTTGAAAAGGTTTTAAGCTTGGATTTAATAGTAAGAAATGAAGAAGAGAAGGAAAACGACCTTCACCATACTTCCATTGTTCACGTTCAATAAATGAAATACAATCATCACGCCCGATATACATCGTTGGTAATATATTTGAAAGTGATTCTAATTGAAACGGATCAATTACTAGTCGTAAATGATCTAATACAGGCTTAATTAGAGAATGTTCATAAAATGACTGACTCGCACCGTGCTTAATAAACGGGATTTTATGAATTGTAAGCTGATCAAGTAACGAACGGCTTACGGAATGTGTGCGATACAGTAAACAAAAATCTTTATAGTTTCGTTCACCGCTAGCTATCTTTTCTTGAATGAGCTGCAAAATTTGGTTTGCTTCATCAAGAGTCGTAGCCGGTCTTGCGTAAAAAGGTTGTATACCTTCTTCGCGCACAGAATATAGCTCTTTATCAAAACGCTCTTGATTTAGTTTGATAACTTCATTTCCAAGTCCGACGATAAAAGGATTGGATCGATAATTCGTATTAAGTGCGATAATCGTAGTGTTATCAAATTCTTTTGGAAAAGATAAAATAATTTGGTGACTTGCTCCTCGCCAGCCATATATCGCCTGGTCGTCATCACCTGCGATAAACAAATTATTTCTTGGCGAAGCTAACAATTTTACAATTTCATATTGTGCATACGATGTATCTTGGAACTCATCTACTTCAATATAGTGGAAACGTTGTTGTAATTGAGTAAGCAAAGGAGCATTATTTTCTAACATATAATATGTTTCTAATAAGATGTCATCGAAATCGATATAATTATATCGTTGTTTTACTTCTTCAAAACGCTCATATACTTCTTTAAATTCTTGTTCAACGGGTGTTTTTGCTTTTACATCTTTCGGACGATTCAATTTGTTTTTCTCAAGTGAAATCATCGCGAGCATCGTTTCAGCATCATAATCATCTTTTAAACGTAACTCTTTTAAAATTTTCTTTATCATAATTTGTTTATGTTTTTCGTTGGCTAAAATTTGCTGATTGTATCCTTGACTACGAAGCAATTTTAAAAAGACAGAGTGGAACGTACCAGCAACAACGTAGCTACTTGCCGCATGATTCATACCTGGTAAATTTGCTACACGATTTCGGATTTCTTCAGCCGCTTTTTGTGTAAATGTAAGCAATAAAATATTTCGCGGATGAACTTGTTTTACATTTACTAAATAACCTACGCGGGTTGTTAAAACAGATGTTTTTCCGCTTCCAGCACCAGCCAATGTAAGAACAGGACCTTCTGTCGTTCGTACGGCCTCTAACTGTTTCTCGTTTAAAAATACATTTTGCTGTTCGAGGGCGCGGAAATACGCCGCATCTGCATCTTCTTCCATAATTAAATGGGTAGATGTTTTCGGAATATGATATGTTGCACGTGGAATATCAGCGTGCGTTAATGATTTTTGTGAAAATTTTTCTTGTGTCATATATTCACCTTCAAAACTATAGCATCAACATTTAACTTTAGCGGAAGAAAAAGAAAATAGCAATGTAAAAAACAGGAGGGGATACCTCCTGTTTTCAAATTACAATTCTTTTATCATAACGATATGAGGAATATTTGCTTCCATAAATACATCAGAATTCGTTACATATCCAAGTTTCTTATAGAAATCTTCAGCATGTGTTTGGGCATGCAACTTTAATTTTGGTAGCGAGTGTTCCTTTGCATATGCTTCAAGTGCATCCATAACAATTTTTCCAATGCCTTTTTTACGATGGGAAGCTAGTACACAAATGCGCTCCATTTTTCCAATGCCATCAATGGTGCGAAAACGTCCAGCACCAACTGGAACATCATTGTCATATATAACAACGTGTGTTGAAGTTTCTTCAAACTCATCGTACTCTTCTTCAGCAGAGACACGTTGTTCATTTACAAACACTTGTTTACGTACAGAGAAGGCATCTCTTAGTTGTTCATCCGTTTGTACAATCTGTGCGTGCAAATTAGTTGTTCCCCTTTCCAAGGTGGAATGTTTCGTGTACAGTCCATGTTCCATTTTCTAATTGATATAGAAGATGGAAACGATCAATTGGTTGTTCATAATAGAAATCTTTCATACGTAATCGGCCCAACACATCAGCATGCTCTGCGTCTGATAAGCCTTGTCCAATTGTTAAATGAGGTACGAAAGCATATTCGCGTTCTTGCGTGAATAACCCGCTATGCATTTCTTCATTTAAGAAAGTAAGTTCAGGTGTTTTTTCTACTTTAAAGTAAAGGACGTTATTAACAGGTGCGAATGAACCAACTTTCCCAACATGAAGGGTGAAAGGGTTCGTTTTACTTGCGATTGTATGTAACTCGTTTACAATCGATTCTAGTTGATCATCTTGCGTCTCAAAGGGTGTTTTCAATGTAATATGTGGCGGAACTAATGCGTAGTGCGGATCATAACGTTTACGCAATCCGTTCGCTTTATCTTGAATCATTTTAGATGGAAAAATTACAATGCCTAATTTCATGTTCCAATTCCTCCCTTTGTAAGTCTAGTTAGATTTTGAGAAAATAACTCTCTTAATCTATTATATCAAATTATTCTGAATACTGCTCTCTATTATTTCATTGATAGCATATGAGAGAAAGCTTTCGGTAAATCAGTTTGCCAATATTTCCACGTATGATTACCTTCAAATTCCTCGTAATGCGTGATGAAATTTCTATCTGTCAGAAGTGTATTGAGCTCACGGTTCGGCCCTACGAAATCAGATACTTGCCCATCAGTGCGCTTTACAGCTGTTTCTTCTGTCCCAATGACGTGATAAAGCTCCAGTGCCTCCGGAGTTTTGAAGTCTTTTGCTAAGTTCATCACTGTTTCGTCCACAAATGGTGATTGCATAACGACTTTACCGAATGTATGCGGATACATAAGTGCGGTCATAAAGGAAACTGTTCCGCCAAGGGAATCACCAATTAACACACGACCTTTTCCCATTTGGTACGTTGGATAATTTTCATCGATATACGGTGTAAGTTCATGAGCAAGGAAACGAATATAAGCAGCGTTTTTTACTTCATTTGGGAAATATTTTTCTTTACGATCGTGTACATTTTTATATGGAATACCGACGATAATTGTACGGTCAATTTCTTCAGTTTCACGAAGGCGCTCAATTACACGGTGCGCTTTACCAAGCTGAAAATAATCTCTACCATCTTGTGCAATTACAACTGTATGTTTGTGCAGTGGTGTGTAATTTACTGGTAAGTAAACGAGAAGTGTAACATCTTCTTGAAGTGATGCACTATAAAATGAAATCTCTTCAATTCTCCCTATTGTTTGATTCATGTAGATCCCCCTAAATAAAAATTTACTGTAATGATTGTAAGAGCGACGCTTGTAGTGAAAAAGAAAGAAATATTCACTAATAGGTGCTTTCGTTTCTATTTTACCATAATGGTACGAAGAATCTAAAAAATTAGTATTTAAGTTAGGAAAGAAAACGGATATAATGAAGTGGGATTTTTGACAGGCGAGAGGGGAGACGGAATTTGAAACAAGAAAAGTCAATCGCACTACCATTAGCAATTTCCATTATAGCCATTTCATTCGCAGCAGTTTTTGTAAAGATGTCCTCAGCACCATCTTCAATATTAAGTATGTATCGATTATGGATTATCGTACTTATTATGCTGCCTATCGTTTGGAAGAAACGGGAAGAGTTTAGTAAGATTCAAATAAAAGATTGGGGATTTTTAATTGGATCTGGATTCTTTTTAGCACTTCATTTTCTTTTATGGTTTGAATCTTTAAAGCATACGACAGTTGCTAGTTCGACGATTATTTTAGCGCTCCAACCGATCATATCTTTAGTTGGGGGTTTTTTCTTATTTAAAGAAAGAACAACATACTCAGCTATTGCGACAATGGGAATTGCGATACTAGGCGTAATGTGTATTGGGTGGGGAGATTTAGGACTAAGTGAACAAGCAATTTATGGAGATATATTATCCTTTTTAAGTGTAATAGCGGTTGTCGGTTATTTGTTTATCGGGCAAACGACAGTAAGGAAAGTATCACACTGGATTTACAGCTTTACAGTCTTTGCATTCGCGGGTATTTTTATGGGAATTTATAATATAGTGTTGCAAGTACCTTTTACAGGTTATACAAAGTGGGATTGGACCGTTTTTCTTTTACTTGCAGTCGTGCCGACAGTGTCACACGTCATTAATAATTGGTTATTAAACTACGTAAATGCAACAACAATTTCGATGAGTATTTTAGGGGAACCAGTTGGAGCATCTATATTAGCATTCTTCTTACTTGGGGAAAGACTAAATGCAATGCAAATTATCGGTAGCATGCTCGTATTGTTTGGTGTATCTGTTTTCTTACTACAGCAACAAAAACGAACAGCAAAAAATGTAGTAAACGAGCCAGCGTATACACAGGAATTATAATGTTAGAGGAGAAAAGAGAAGTTATGATACTTCTCTTTTTGTTTTATGCCGCTATTTGTGGGAGTTCTACTGCCTATAAACACCCGATTGGTGAGATCAGATTATAGTATCATTTTATAGAAATTTAGATGGAGAAGGGGGGAGTACAATGGAATTTCCATCAAAAAAAGATGCATGGTTATATCCAATCTTTTTTATTGTTGTAGGTGCCTGCTTTGCTCCAATATTTGCCGGAAGAGAACATTTTCTTTTGTTTTTCACAATCCCATTAGCCATATTATTTATTTGGAGTTGGTTTTCAACAAAATATATTGTCGGAGAAGAGACAATTACTATTAGATCAGGTTTCGTTAAAAAGCGCATATTTATACGAGATATAAAACGAATTTCAAGTACGAAAAACCCAATAGCAGCTCATGCTTTATCATTTGACCGACTTGAAATGGTTTACTGCACACATCAAACAGAAATTATTTCTCCTAAAGATAAGGAACAATTCATCAATTTAGTTAAAAGGAAAAATCCACACATTGACACAAAGTAAAAGAGTGGCTTCGTAGCCACTCTTTACTTTGGATTTGTCATATAAGGTTGTACATGAATGATACATAGGTCACGGAACTTCCCTTCAGCAGTTGTGACAATTACGACGGCTCTTCCGGCACTTTTTCCAGTAATCGTTATCGTATCATCTTTTGGATACATTGTGATAACATCAGCATTCATGTTTGTCCAAATAAGTTCTTTATTCGTTGCTTGCACTGGCAAAAC
Source organism: Bacillus sp. SH7-1 (assembly GCF_008042405.1). Lineage (NCBI taxonomy): Bacteria > Bacillati > Bacillota > Bacilli > Caryophanales > Bacillaceae > Bacillus > Bacillus sp. SH7-1. The sequence continues at coordinate 117,853 of NZ_QNUD01000010.1, read as the reverse complement.
GGAAGCTGATAACTCAATGCTTTGTCCCGTTCTTACTTTCAACTTATTTTTTTCCATATGAACACCGATGACTGAAATAACAGAAGGAGCAATTGAAATTTTAGGTGGATTAGATTGTATGTTCAAACAAGACGCAGAAGTATTTGTGATAGGTGAAAATTTTCGTGTTTGTTGTTGCTGGAAAGCTGCTAACATGTTGGAGTCCCCTTTCTGTTTAAGTGCTGATAGTACTACTATAAAGGAGTAGTGTTATGTTTAATTTAACGAAACATAAAGAAATTGTTAAATTCGAACAGAACATTGTCGAACTTTGATAAAAAGAAAGCTCTGCTGATACGATAACAGCAGAGCTTTCCCTTTATAGATTATGTTGTTTTTCAAAATCCTCAAATTGTTCTTCAACTTCTTTTGAAGGTTGTGTTAGTAAACTAACAATTATGATCACTAGTAAACTAATAGCGAAACCAGGAATCATTTCATATAAGAAGTCTTTTAAGAATTTAAATTGTGTCCATATAATAACAGTCGCAGCACCAGAAATCATACCAGCAAGTGCGCCCCATTTTGTCATGCGTTTCCAATATAAGCTTAATAAAATAGCAGGTCCGAATGAAGAACCAAATCCAGCCCAAGCGTATCCAACAAGAGCTAAAATCGTATCATTTTGTTTAAACGCTAATGCACACCCAACTAATGCAATAACAAGTACAGCCATACGACCGACAAATACAAGTTCTTTATCAGAAGCAGAACGTTTAAAGAATGTACGATATAAATCTTCTGTTATAGCACTAGAAGTAACGAGTAACTGAGATGAAATTGTACTCATAATCGCTGCTAAAATCGCTGCTAATAAAAATCCAGTAATAAGTGGATGGAATAAAATTTTTCCTAGTTCAAGGAAAATTGTCTCTGGGTTAGATAATGTTAATTCTTGTTGTGAGTAGTAAGCAATACCGATAAGACCAGTAAACATTGCTCCGACAACAGAGAAAATCATCCAGCTCATACCAATTCTTCGTGCGCTTTTAATTTCTTTTACAGAGGAAATCGCCATAAAGCGTACGATAATATGAGGTTGTCCAACATAACCAAGGCCCCATGCGAATAAAGAAATAATCCCTAAAGTAGAGGCACCTTTAAAAATATCTAGACGTGTTGGATCTACAGATCGAATTGTATCAAATGCAGGTCCAAGTCCGTTCGAGTTCATAATTGTTACGATAGGAACAAGAATAAGAGCAACAACCATAATGATTCCTTGCACGAAGTCTGTCCAACTTACTGCTAAGAAACCACCAAATAATGTGTAAGCGACAACAACGCCTGCAACAATGAATAATCCCACATGGTAGTTCATACCAAATGAATTTTCAAATAATACAGCGCCTGAAACTAATCCTGAAGCTACATAAAAAGTAAAGAAAATCATAATAACAAGTCCGGATACTAAGCGTAGCATGTGAGATTTGTCGTGGAAACGATGTTCCAAAAATTCTGGGATAGTAATAGAGTTGTTTGCCATTTCAGAGTAGGTACGTAAGCGAGGAGCGACATAAAGCCAGTTTGCGTATGCGCCTAGTGTTAGGCCGATCGCAATCCAACTACTACTTAATCCAACGCTAAACATTGCACCGGGTAAGCCCATTAAAAGCCAACCACTCATATCGGATGCTCCAGCACTTAATGCTGTTACTGCGGGGCCTAGTGTACGCCCGCCAAGCATATAATCTGTTAAGTTGGACGTTCGTTTATAGGCGAAATAGCCAATTACTAACATCCCGAGCATGTAAATAGAGATAGAAGTTAAAGTTAACATCTGCGTACTCATGTAGTTCCCCTTCCTTTTGTCATGTCTTTTGATGCGTTATGCATATTTATAATCTATCATGATTATTCTGAAAAATCCATACAGAAATATGAATTTTCAGAAATGTAAGCGTTTTTTGAAGTCATTTTACTTTTTTAATATATAATATTCATACAAAAAACCTTATTTTTAATAGAGTATTTATTATATTTACATAAAAAGAGGTTGTTTTGTCAATATAATATTGAAAGGAAAGAAAAATAAAATTTTTAAAAAAGTATTGACTTGTGAAAAAAGTCAGGTCTATAATGAGTGCAACTTAAAAAAATGCAAGCGTTGATGAAGAAGAGTACACATGATGAACATGTCAGAGAGCTGATGGTTGGTGCGAATCAGTATGGAATTGATGTGGAATGGGCTTCGGAGCTTCCAAACCGAAACGAAAGAAGTAGGCTTTGGCGACATGATCTCATCGATACAAGAGACACGTATTGTTTTTGATACGGTAAAGTGCGTTACAGTCGTAACGAATTAAGGTGGCACCACGGGAGTACCCGTCCTTTCTATAGGATGAGTACTCCCTTTTTGTGTATAAAAAATTAAATAAATGAAATCGTTTAAGTAAGAAGAGTACGTGTATTGGAGACGTTACAGAGAGCCGGGAATAGGTGGGAGCCCGGTGCGGTGCCATATGCGGAATGGGCTTACGAGAGGTATGCTGAACAATTATTTTCAGTAGGCAACCCGGGTTCCGCCGTTACAAGGATAAGGTATATATTTTGTACCTGAATAAAGCGGGATGCTTTTGCGTCCAACATGAGGTGGTACCACGGTAAATTTATCGTCCTCTACATATTTTCGATATGTAGAGGACTTTTTTATTTTTCAGGATGAGGTGAAAGACATGATGACAAAAGAGGAATTTATAAAACAGAAAGAACAAAGAAAAACATTTTTAGTAATCGCTGAAGAAGAAGGAGATAGCATTACGCCAATTTCTTTATATAGACGTATGAAAGGTAAGAAGAGGTTCTTATTAGAAAGCTCACAACTTCATCAAGATAAAGGACGCTATTCTTACTTAGGATGTAATCCGTATGGTGAAGTGAAAAGTATCGGTACAGAAGTGGAACGAACGATTTACGGTCAAACAGAAGAGTTGCAAGGTAACGTACTACAAGTGTTAGAAGAAGTAATCGCGTCAACACAAGTAGACAGTCCGTTTCCATTTTGCGGAGGAGCAGTTGGTTATATTGGCTATGACGTCATTCGACAGTATGAAAACATTGGAGAGGATTTACACGATCCATTGAATATTCCAGAAGTACACCTTTTACTGTACCGTGAGTTTATCGTGTATGACCACTTACGCCAAAAATTATCATTTGTATATGTATGCAGGGAAGATGATGTAGCTTCTTATGAAGAAGTATACGAAAGGCTGCGAGTATACAAAGAGGAATTGCTACAGGGAGAAGAAGCTGAAGTAACTGAAATAAAATCAACATTATCATTCACTTCTTCTATAACGGAAAAAGAATTTTGCGCGATGGTAGAAACGGCGAAAGAACACATTCGAGCCGGGGACATATTCCAAGTTGTATTATCGCAGCGTTTGCAAAGTGAATGTATTGGGGATCCGTTCGCGTTATATCGAAAACTTCGAATTGCCAATCCATCACCATATATGTTCTATATCGATTTTCAAGATTATGTTGTACTCGGTTCTTCGCCGGAAAGTTTGTTATCGGTAAGAGACGATAAAGTGATGACGAACCCAATTGCCGGTACGAGGCCGAGAGGGAAAACGAAGCAGGAAGATGCGGAAATTGAAAAAGAACTGTTAGAAAATGAGAAAGAACTAGCAGAGCATATGATGCTTGTGGATCTTGGGCGGAATGATATTGGTAGAGTAAGTGAAATTGGCTCAGTTACGATAGATAAATATATGAATGTAGAAAAATATTCTCACGTTATGCACATTGTATCTGAAGTTTACGGAACATTGCGAAAACAAATGAGTGGATTTGATGCATTAGCGTATTGTTTACCAGCAGGGACAGTTTCAGGCGCTCCGAAAATTAGAGCGATGGAAATTATAAATGAGCTAGAGAATGAAAAAAGAAATGTATACGCCGGTGCAGTTGGATACGTTAGTTTTTCAGGAAATCTTGATATGGCGCTCGCCATTCGAACGATGGTCGTAAAGGATGAAAAAGCATACGTTCAGGCAGGAGCGGGTATCGTCTACGATTCAGACCCAGTTGCTGAATATGAAGAAACGTTAAATAAAGCGAGAGCGCTTTTGGAGGTAATGAAATGATTGTACTGATTGATAATTATGATTCATTCACATATAACTTGTATCAACTGTTAGGCGAATACGAAGAAGATATTGTTGTCGTAAGAAATGATCAAATAACGATAGAACAATTAGAAGAAATGAAGCCGAAAGGTATTGTACTTTCACCAGGACCAGGAAAACCAGAGGATGCTGGCATTTGTATTGAAGTGATTCGTCATTTTTATAAGAACGTTCCCATATTAGGGATTTGTCTTGGCCACCAAGCGATCATAGCTGCATTTGGAGGAGACATTGTTAGAGCAGAACGTATTAAACACGGAAAAACATCGCGTGTGAAACATAACGGAACGTCAATCTTTTCATACGCTACACAGCCGCTAACGGCAATGCGTTATCATTCCCTTGTTGCAGAGCAAACGAGCTTGCCAGAGTGTTTTGACATATTAGCGACAGCGATGGACGACGGAGAAATAATGGCAGTCCGTCACAATTATTATCCGCTCTTCGGATTACAGTTTCATCCGGAATCAATCGCAACAGAAGAAGGGGAAAAGTTAATACGTGCCTTTTTAACAGAAGTAAAAGAGGAGGAAAGAGTATGAATAACTATCTTCGTAAATTAGTGGAGGGTCAACATTTAACAGAAGAGGAAATGTATAAAGCAGGACTACTTTTATTAAGTGAAAACATATTAGAAAGTGAAATTGCAGCTTTCTTAGTCTTACTGAAAGCGAAAGGTGAAACTGCAGAAGAAATATACGGTCTCGTTCGGGCTCTTCGCGAAAAGGCATTGCCGTTTTCGAACCATATACAAGGAGCAATGGACAATTGCGGGACGGGTGGTGACGGTGCTCAAACATTTAATATTAGCACAACGTCAGCATTTGTACTGGCAGGAGCTGGCGTAAAGGTTGCAAAACATGGTAATCGTGCTGTTTCTAGTAAAACAGGAAGTGCAGATTTATTAGAAGAACTCGGTGTAAATATTAGCAGTACGCCAAACGAAATTGATTATTTATTAGAGCATGTGGGCATTGCATTCTTATTTGCACCAGCGATGCATCCAGCGCTAAGGCGCATTATGAAAATAAGAAAAGAGTTAAACGTGCCGACGATCTTTAATTTAATTGGTCCTTTAACAAATCCAGTGAATTTAGAAACACAATTTGTCGGTATTTATAAACGAGATATGTTATTACCAGTTGCACAAGTATTACAAAAGTTAGGTCGGAAACAAGCGCTTGTCGTAAATGGAAGTGGTTTTTTAGATGAAGCGTCATTGCAAGGAGAAAATCATGTAGTCCTTTTAAAAGATAATGAAATAGTAGAAATGAGTATTGATCCAGAAAAGTATGGTTTTTCAAGCGTGAAAAATGAAGAAATTAGAGGGGGGAATTCAAAAGAAAATGCAAAGATTACAGTCGGCGTATTGAGCGGAGAAAAGAGTGTTTATCGCGATACAGTTTTATTAAATGCAGGTCTAGCTCTTTTCGCAAATGGAAAAACGGAAACGATTGAAGAAGGAATTAAACTCGCGGCACATAGCATTGACGCTGGAAAAGCATTAGCCAAATTAAACTTATTAATTGCAGCAAGCAATGAAAAATTAGAAAGGGTGAATTAAAATGGGGACGATTTTAGACAAAATTGTAGACCAAAAGAAAAAGGAAGTTGCGGCATTATATGAAACATATACACCAATAAAAGAAAGTAGAAAGACACATTCACTTTTAGAAGCGTTACAGCAGTTTACTGTCATCGCAGAAGTAAAGCGGGCATCACCATCAAAAGGAGATATCAATTTACACGTTGATGTACGAAAACAAGTGAAGACATATGAAGAATGCGGCGCTGGTGCAGTTTCTGTTTTAACAGACGGTCAATTTTTTAAAGGATCTTTTCATGATTTACAAACGGCAAGAGAAGAAAGTAACATTCCTCTTTTATGTAAAGATTTCATAATCGATAAGATTCAAATCGATAGAGCGTATGAAGCTGGTGCAGATATTATTTTACTAATTGTAGCGGCGTTAACGAAAGAGAAGTTAAAAGAGCTGTATAGCTACGTACGAGAAAAAGGATTAGAAGCAATTGTTGAAGTTCATGATGAACAGGAATTAGAAATTGCGATTGAATTAAATCCACACGTTATCGGTATTAACAATCGTAACTTAAAAACATTTGAAGTCGATTTAGGCCAAACAGAAAAGCTCGGAAAACGATTAAATGAGGAGAAATTACTTTGGATTAGCGAGAGCGGGATTCATTCAAAAGAAGATATTATCCGTGTTAAAAGAGCCGGAGCAAAAGGTGTATTAGTTGGAGAAGCGCTTATGACATCATCTTCTATTCGCACTTTTTTTGAAGATTGTAAGGTGAACGTATGAAAGTGAAAATTTGCGGGATCACTGATATGAAAACGGCAAAATGTGCTTGCGAATACGGAACAGATGCACTCGGATTTGTTTTTGCAGAAAGTAAGCGGAAAATCACTCCAGAGCTAGCGAAGGAAATCATTCAGGAGCTTCCAGCAAATGTGTTAAAGATCGGTGTTTTCGTGAATGAATCAGTTGAAGTAATTCAAAAAATTGCAGATGAGTGCGGGTTAACACATGTGCAACTACATGGGGATGAAGACAATTATCAAATTAAAAGATTGAATATTCCGTCTATAAAGTCACTAGGAGTAACTTCAGAGAGTGATATGAAAAACGCTCAAGGGTATGAAACGGATTATATATTATTTGATAGCCCAAAAGAAAAGTTTCATGGAGGAAATGGAAAGACATTTTCATGGGAACTACTTGGGCATATGCCCAAAGAATTGCGAAAAAAAACGATATTAGCTGGTGGATTAAACGCTCTTAATATAGAAGAAGCAATTCGAACTGTTCAGCCATACATGGTCGATGTAAGTAGCGGAGTGGAGACAGAAGGAAAGAAAGATGTAGAGAAAATAAAACAATTTATTATAAAAGCGAAGGAGTGTTCCAAATGAACTACGCATATCCAGATGAAAAAGGACATTACGGTATATACGGAGGACGATACGTTCCAGAAACGTTAATGCAATCTGTACTAGAACTAGAAGAAGCATATAAAGAAGCGATGCAAGATGAAGCATTTCAAAAGGAATTAAATCATTATTTAAAAACGTACGTCGGAAGAGAAACACCGCTATATTATGCTGAAAATATGACGAAGTATTGCGGTGGTGCCAAGATTTATTTAAAACGTGAAGATTTGAACCATACAGGAGCTCATAAAATTAACAATACAATCGGTCAGGCACTACTTGCAGTGCGAATGGGTAAGAAAAAAGTTGTAGCTGAAACAGGAGCTGGACAACACGGAGTTGCAACAGCTACTGTATGTGCCCTACTCGGATTAGAATGCGTCATCTTTATGGGAGAAGAAGATGTGAGACGTCAAAAATTAAATGTGTTCCGAATGGAATTACTCGGAGCGAAAGTAGAAAGTGTAGCGGCAGGTAGCGGTACATTAAAGGATGCGGTAAACGAGGCGCTTCGTTACTGGGTTTCACATGTGCATGATACGCACTACATTATGGGATCCGTTCTCGGACCACATCCATTCCCGCAAATTGTCCGTGATTTCCAAAGTGTAATTGGGAATGAGACGAAAAAACAATATGAAGAATTAGAAGGGAAATTACCAGAAGCAGTCGTTGCTTGCATTGGTGGTGGGAGTAACGCGATGGGTATGTTTTATCCGTTCGTACATGATGAAGAAGTTGCTCTTTACGGCGTAGAAGCAGCTGGAAAAGGCGTTCATACAGAAAAGCATGCAGCAACTTTAACGAAAGGAAGCATCGGTGTTTTACACGGATCAATGATGTATCTTCTGCAAAATGAAGAAGGGCAAATTCAAGAAGCACACTCTATTTCGGCGGGACTCGATTATCCAGGTGTTGGTCCAGAACATAGCTTGCTAAAAGATATTGGCCGCGTTTCTTATCATTCGATTACAGATGATGAAGCGTTAGAAGCATTTCAATTATTAACGAAAAAAGAAGGCATTATACCAGCGCTAGAAAGTTCACATGCTGTCGCATACGCATTAAAATTAGCTCCGCAAATGAAGGAAGATGAAGGACTTGTCATTTGTTTATCTGGCCGCGGGGATAAAGATGTAGAGAGTATAAAACGTTATATGGAAGAGGTGTAAAAAATGGGAGTAGAAAAAATTAAAGCAGCGTTTGAAAATGGTAAGAAAGCATTTATTCCGTATGTAATGGGCGGAGATGGTGGCTTTGAAAAATTAAAAGAAAGAATTCGTTTTTTAGATGAAGCAGGAGCGAGCATCGTTGAAATCGGCATTCCGTTTTCAGATCCAGTCGCAGACGGTCCAACGATTCAAAGAGCAGGGAAACGAGCGCTAGATAGCGGTGTAACAGTAAAAGGTATTTTTCAAGCATTAATAGAGGTAAGGAAAGAAGTGCAAATTCCGTTTGTACTCATGACATATTTAAATCCAGTACTCGCATTCGGAAAAGAACGATTCATCGAAAACTGCATAGAAGCAGGTGTAGACGGCATCATCGTTCCGGACTTACCTTATGAAGAACAAAATATTATTGCCCCGTTACTTCGAGAGGCAAATATTGCACTAATTCCACTCGTTACAGTAACGAGCCCTATTGAGCGAATCGAAAAAATTACGAGTGAATCAGAAGGATTCGTCTACGCCGTTACAGTAGCAGGCGTAACAGGAGTACGTCAAAACTTTAAAGGTGAGATTCATAGTTACTTAGAAAAAGTAAAATCACATACACATTTACCGGTAGTGGCAGGGTTTGGTATTTCAACAAAGGAACATGTAGAAGAAATGATTACAATATGTGATGGAGTAGTCGTTGGAAGTAAAGTCATTGAGCTGTTAGAAAATGAAAAGCGAGAAGAAATATGTGAATTAATACAGGCAATAAAACAAAAAGAAGAGGCATAAGTCTCTTCTTTTTGTTTTACGTAATAAATGTTAAAATATACAGAAAATACATATAATTTAGAGGGTGAGAAAGCATGCTAAGACGTAAACTACTATATCTGCTTTTAACTGTACCACTATACGCTTGGCTCATTAGCATGACGAAAATAGAATTGATGGCTCTATTTTTAGGATATGTATTCATCTTTTCCAACTTAAATCGCATTCAAGAGCAATCTATTTTAGAAATATGTATATTTTCGATTAGTATAGAATTATTTAGTATCGTTTCGATTGTATTATTAAATGAATTATTCCGATGTATCCATTCATTTGAATTAATAAAATTTGGGAATGTTGTATTGCAAGTAATATGTGCTTATATTGTGTTTGTTGTGTTAGACAAAATCGTCGAACAGCAGACGGTTTTTGAGAATAATAGAAAATGGGAGTGATTCAAAAAGGAGCTAAACAGCTCCTTTTTTAAATCTGTTGTAAAAACAATTGAAAATTATGACATCTGTTATATAATAGTTAAAAATTGTATTTTAAACGAAATGAGATGATAACATGGCCATATTGTTGGCACTTATCCCAATTATGATGATTTTCATTTGTTTATTTTTATTGAAACAAACGTCATTAAGGTCTTCTTTAATTGCTTACGTTGTATCTGTTGGAATCGTTTTACTCTCGCCAACATTTCAACTAGGGATAAGTGAAACTGTGCATGCAACGATTAAAGGTTGGTTAATTTGTTTTATTGTCGGGTACGTTTTATTTTTCGGTATTTTTTTATTTCACCTCATGAACAAAATGGGGTACATCGACCAAGTAGCAGGTTTTCTAGAAGAAGTTACGCATGATCGTTTATTACAAATGCTTCTTATGTGTTTTGGTATTTGCCCACTAATTGAATCAGTAAGTGGATTCGGGATCGGCTTTATGGTTGCAGCACCTATTTTTCTTTCATTAGGTTATAAACCGTTCCAAGCTGTACTGCTCTCGTTTATCGGCTTACTAGCTAGTTCATGGGGGGCAATGGCAACTGGTACGATTATCGGTTCGCAGCTTATCAATATGCCTCTTACAACACTCGGTACAAATACAGCGCTATTAAGTATCCCGATGTTTGCTTATTTCGTCATTCTTTCTTTACATGTTGTTGGTGGCTGGCAGGCCGTTATTGAAAAGTGGAAGGAAGGATTCGTTTTTTTTCTATTATTTTCTCTCGGAATCTATCTTTCTAACGCATACGTAAGTGTGGAACTAGCAGGTATATTAAGTTCTATCGTTACCATTACATTTGGCTTTCTTATCATTAAATTAAAAGGAAAAAGTGGGCAAAATCTAATGACAGAACATGCTGCGGCAACGGAGAGAGAAGTATCTATTCTAAAAATTATTAGCCCTTATATATTTCTAACAGTTTGTATTTTACTTTCTCGCCTCGTTCCTACATTACATGACTTGTTCAGATCATATGCAGTCCTTGATTTAAAATCATACTCTTACAAATTAGAAATGCTGTATTCACCAGGATTTTGGCTCGGTATGACTTGTTTATTTACAATCATTTTCTTCCGCATTCCATCTCATATTATTAAACAATCACTCTCGCAAACGATAAAACAATGGATTCCATTTGCGATTACAACGACAATGTTTATCGCCATTTCAGAACTAATGGGTGCATCTGGCATGCATTCATTACTGGCAAAAGCAGCTGGTGACACATTTGGAACATTTTTCGTTTTCGTTGCTCCGTTCATCGGTGGAATCGGTGGCTTTTTAACAGGTAGTAACGCAGGATCAAATGCGATGTTCATAAAACTACAAATGCAAACGGCGCAAAATGTAGCACTGCCGTGGCAATACGTCACAACATTGCAAAACACCGCATCATCAGTAGCGACGATCGCTTGCCCATCACGGATTACACTAGGTGCTTATTTATGTAATATACCGCATCGTGAAAATGAACTATTAAAGAAAACGACGTTAATGATCTTTGGTGCGGTGTTGCTCGTAGTGATAGAGGTTGTTGTTTGGTATATGTTGAGAAATTAAAAATCCTCCTAACATAGGAGGATTTTTTTTATGGTTGGATAATGTTTTAAATATGAAAAGCTTCTACTAAATGAATAGGAGATGAAATGTATGCCCCTAAAAAACTACGGCGTGTTAAAAGGTACAGTTATACAATCAAAGATTGGAAAAGGGAAAACACCTCATTATCAAGTTCATTTACAAGGCGAAGCAGAAGTAGATTATCGTATTGCCATTAACGTGAAATCGCAAAGTTATCCGTCAGAAGTTTTATATTTTGCGAGCGACAATATTCGGTCAGAAGCAATTCATATTTTACCGACATTACCGTTCGGTTTTACAGAAATAAAAAACAATGAGCCGAAAGTAGCTTTAGACTACGTAAGAGGTAATGTATTTGATTCGAAGCAAATGATTCCTTTACCTGCTGAAAAAGCAGGGGTAGATAATGATTTAAATGAAAAAATAGAACGTTATATAAAACGGGCAATAGAAGAAAAAGCAATTATTTACGCGTTTGGTGAAAGATGGGGACCAGAAGAAGATACACCTGATTCTTACTTTCATTTCGAACCAGGAAACGGGATACACGATATTCATATGAATCAAGGGAATGTAGAAAAATGGAAAGGTGATAATGGTATATGGCAAGACGGAGGCATACTCATTCACTTTGAAAAGGAAGAAGAATGGATCGGTATCTTTCTTGCCTTCCAATCACAGTCATGGTGTACCGATGAAGATGGGCATGCTCGTGTTCCGGTTGAACATTTTGATTATAAAGGAAATAATTGATAAGAAGAGGGCGTTCAAAACGAACGCCCTCTTCTTATTTTAGAAAACCCAAAACTAACAAGTGTAGAAATACAAGAGAAGAGCAGTGCGACACTAGAAAACGCAATGAGATACATATTATATTTCATAACCTGTCCAATTAGCTGATTACTATCGTACTGAAACAGTCCTGCTATTATATTGAATAAAAATAACACGATAAACATGACGATAACACCGTCTATTGATCCTTTAATATCTGGTTTACTTAAAGCGATATGTGCGGAAATGCAAATGGCGATAAATAAAAATAACCAAAAGGAAGGATTCAATAAATTGCCGATTGTAAATAAGCTTTTCAACAATACAAACGTCGACAAGAGCATGTTTTGAACCATTTCTATATTAATAGAAGTAGAATCGATTGTCTTTTCGAGAGTTGTATTAAATAAGAAATATGAATCTGGTACGAAATAGCGCATTAAAAGGATTAATGCTGTAATACCCGAAATAATAGGACCAATTCCAATGAAGAAGTTCCCAATTCGTTGATATACACTTTTTTGATTGTATTGATGTTGTACGTAGCCTAAAGCACCTTGACTTGTATCTGTTGGGAAAAACTGCGTTGCTACAATTTTATGACGAAATAATACGCACATAATGGCGTGCCCAAGTTCGTGAATAGGAACACCAATCCACGCCGTTAAAAGGAATCCTTTTCTTCCAAAAGCCCTCGACCAATACATCCGTGTTAGTGATTCTAAATAGCCTAATAGAAATCCAATTACAATGATAACGCCAATTAAAGAAAATAATTGGATTATGCTTGTAAGGAGTATTTGAAAAATTGAGTTTACAAATTCCATTGTTTTTCATCCAATCTGTTAAAAATATTATTTATTCTGTTTCATAATAGCATTTTTTTCAAGATTGCTAGCACATATATTTTCTTTCGGAAGAAGGATTTCAGAATCTTTTTCTTGTAGTCATGTTTTATGTACAAAGTCATATATTGAATTTGTAACACCCTATACGGTATATGCTTAAAGGAGGGATGAGAGAATGAAATGTCCGGCGTGTCATACGGAAAATACAACAGAGGCAAAGTTTTGCGGGAATTGTGGACATTCGTTAACAGAGGGAGCAGTGGCGAGTGGTGCACAGGAAGAAGGTGAGCAACAGGCACGCGTAGCACCAGCAAAGGAAGCTCGACCAAATGAAACGGTAGAGCAAGCGAAGCGATTTGCAAGTGGCTATTTCCAGTTCTTTAAAAATGCTTTTAAATCACCATCGACCATTATGAAAAGTGGGAATATTGAAGTGCGAAATGGAATTGTAAGTCTTGTTCTTATTTGTTTTTTAGGAGCATGTCTTTTTTATAGAATGATGAGTGCTGCAGCAGCTGTTACGAGAACATTTGCACCAGATATACCTACTCCTACATTCTTTTTGGACACTGTAACGGTCTTTTTATTTTTATTAATTTTAACTTTATTTGTCGGATTTATTATTTTTGTAAGCGGTAAGATGATGAAAGCATCTTTTTCGTTTCTTGAAGTATTCGGTATATGGGGAACGATAGCAACTCCGGCAATTGCTATATTAGTTCTTTCTTTTCTTTTTAGTTTCTTATTAATCTTTTTCTTACCAATTTTATTAGGGCTGGCTACAACGTATATGGGAATTAGTATAATTGTTGCTATAGTAAAACTAGATAACGGCGGATTAGATCCTATTTATACACTTCTTATCGCAAATGTTTTAATCGGAATTGCAATATTCATTGTACTGTGGTCTTACATTAGCACGATAATTCAAACCTTTACACAGGGAATAACTGGCTTCTAATGAAAAGGTGGTTGAATGGATGAATGTATGTACAAAGTGTGGGACTCAGTTTGAAGAAGGTGTGCAATTTTGTCAAAACTGCGGGATGAAGAGGGGAAGTCCTGTAGTAAAGAAGAACATGAGTGGTGGTGCAAAGGTTGGCATTACGCTGTTAGCACTATTTGTTATAGCGATTGTCGGACTCTATTTATACGGATCATCGTATTATAAGCAGTCGGCACAAGTAGACCGGATGATTACGATTTTACAAGAGAAGGACGGGGAGAAGTTAGCTGAAATCGTCACGGCAGATGATCCGTCAGTTGTTGTAACGAGAGAGAGTCTAATGCCACTCTTTTCGTATATAAAAGAAAATCCATCTTATGTGAATGAATTGAAAGAACATTTGAGGATAGATAAAAAACAAGGGAACGGAATCGAAAGAACAGACTTTTCGTTAACGAAAGACGGAAAGTATTTCTTTTTATTTGATCGGTATAAATTGAAAGCAAAGACGTATTATACGACGTTGCTTTCAAATGAAAAAGGTGCAGCTTTAAAAATGAACGGAAAAGAAATTGATAAAACAGATGACAAAAAGTTTGAGAAGCAATATGGACCGTTTCTTCCGGGAACTCAAGTGTTTCAAGCAGAATATAAAAATGACTATGTGAAACTATCACGTGAAGAAAAGGTTGTACTTATGAAACAAGGTCAAAATAACGTAACGATAGATTTAACGTTGCAAGGTCAATATATTACTGTCCAAACGAACGTGCCTGGTGCAACATTGTACGTGAATCAAAAGCCAGTTACAGCGCTGGTTGGAGAAGAAATTACGTGGGGGCCTGTAGCGACTGATGGAAGTGCGACGATTTATTTAGAACGAAATGGAGAAAATGGAAGGGAAACGACGAAGGTAGAAACGGTAACGGCATTTCCTTCGTATAATCTTCCATTCCAGAAGAAGAGCTCGGAAAAAACAGTTGTTTACAATGTTACTCCGCCAGCTACGACTGGGTATGTATATAATGGTTTTATCTTCCCTGATAGTGATATTCGAAAACTAACGAGTGCGGATTTAGCATATTTATCGAAAGAACAGTTGAAAATAGCGAGAAACGAAATATACGCAAGACATGGACATATGTTTCAAACGAAAGACATGCAAGCGTATTTTTCAAAGCAGTCTTGGTATAGAGAAAATCCATACTTTGCAGGAAAGCTAACGGATATTGAATCTTATAATGTTGAACTAATCAAATCAAGAGAATAGAACACATGAAAAAAGGTACAGTGTATAACTGTACCTTTTTTATGGTTTTTTATCTGAACCAGGATCCCTTGAGAAAAAGATATGAAAGAGGAACGTGACTTTACTTGCTCCTCCTGATGTACTTGCTTGCACATCAGATAAACCATTAGATGTTAAAACACCTTCAGAATGAGGGGGTACGACTATTTTGAGATTATCATCTGATTCTGATGATGCAGTAACTGTTATTGTATCATCAGATAAGTTCAAAATTTTTACAGTGCCGATTGGTAAGATGGACTTGCCAGCGTGTGATGCTGAAGCGAAGCGAGAGCCTTTCCAAATCGTTTGTGGGAAAGTCTCATCATTAGATAACCAAGCACGAGCACTATAAATGGTTGCGTTAATAGAGAATTCTTGATCAAGCGACAAGGCGGGTTTTGGTTCTTTCGGTTCCTCTGGAGTTTGAGCGAGAAGGCCAGCGCACATGTATGTTTCACCTACTTTCAATTGTTACTGTTATAGCATATTAAAAATATTGTTTATAAGACACGACAGTTACCTATTCAGGCATAGGTTTGTGCACAAAATTTGAAGATGAAATTCTCTTTCTTTACAATGGAAGTAGGTGTTATTTCTATAAAATATGGAAAACGTAAAGAGTATGTAAAAAAGAAGGAGTGGTAACGTGAACTATGTCATTATTGGCGGAGATGCAGCTGGTATGAGTGCAGCGATGCAAATTGTTAGAAACGATGAAAATGCAAATGTTGTGACGTTAGAAAAAGGTAAAATTTATTCGTACGCTCAGTGTGGATTACCGTATGTCATTAGTGGTGCTATCGCTTCAACGGAAAAGTTAATCGCGCGCAATGTAAAGACGTTTCGAGATAAATATGGAATTGATGCGAAAGTACGACATGAAGTAACGAAAGTAGATACGGAAAAGAAAATGGTATACGCAGAGCATACGAAGACGAAAGATGTCTTTGAATTTCCGTACGATCGATTATTAATTGCGACCGGAGTACGTCCTGTTATGCCAGAATGGGAAGGCCGAGATTTACAAGGTGTTCATCTTTTAAAAACAATTCCAGATGCTGAGCGCATATTAAAAACGCTAGAAACGAATAAAGTTAAAGATGTAACCATTATTGGCGGCGGTGCAATTGGGCTTGAGATGGCAGAAACATTCGTCGAACTTGGTAAGAAAGTAAGAATGATTGAGAGAAATGATCATATCGGTACAATTTACGATGCAGATATGGCGGAGTATATACATAAAGAAGCAGATAAACATCATATTGAAATTTTAACGAATGAAAATGTAAAAGCGTTTAAAGGAAATGAACGAGTAGAAGCAGTTGAAACAGATAAAGGAACGTATAAAGCAGATCTTGTTTTAGTATCTGTTGGAGTGAAGCCAAATACTGATTTTCTTGAAGGAACAAATATACGTACAAATCATAAAGGGGCAATTGAAGTAAATGCATATATGCAAACGAATGTGCAAGACGTATATGCAGCAGGTGATTGCGCAACACATTACCACGTTATAAAGGAAATTCATGATCATATCCCGCTCGGAACGACTGCTAATAAACAAGGGCGACTTGCTGGACTGAATATGCTTGATAAACGAAGAGCCTTTAAAGGTACGTTAGGTACAGGTATTATTAAATTTATGGATTTGACGCTTGCAAGAACAGGCTTAAATGAAAAAGAAGCGAAAGGGCTGCATATCCCGTATAAAACAGTCAAAGTAGATTCGACAAATATGGCGGGCTATTATCCAAATGCCAAACCACTTTATTTGAAATTACTCTATCGTTCTGACACGAAACAATTGTTAGGCGGACAAGTAATTGGAGAAGAAGGCGTAGATAAACGTATTGATGTAATCGCGATGGCACTTTTCAATAAAATGAGCATTCACGAGTTAGAAGATGTCGATTTAAGTTACGCACCACCATATAACAGCGTTTGGGATCCAATTCAGCAAGCGGCAAGACGAGCGGAATAGCACTTTTTAAGTGCTATTTTTTCGTTAAAGGGGAATCGTCATTTTTGTCGAATGAAGAGGATTAGGAAATAGTTACATATAGGGAAGGGGGATCATTAAAAATGTTTGTAACACGTCAAACAGTTCAAGAATCAGAAAAAGAAATATTACGTAATTTGTACGCACTATATCTTCATGACCTCTCTACATTCACTCCTAATATAACGATTGAGGCAAATGGATTTTTTGAATACGAAGATTTGCACATGTTTTGGGAAAATGACGGAATCACTCCGTATTTTATAAAAGCTGAAAATAGTATTGTAGGATTTTTATTATTGTTGGAACGCCCGTTTTTGAAGAAGGAAAACGACTTTGGTATAAATGACATTTTCATATTGAATCAGTACAAAGGAAAAGGAATCGGTAAACAAGTTATTGAGAATTTACTAAAAGAGAAACGGGGGCAATATTTCGTTATCGAACTTGTGAAAAATATACCAGCAGTTTCTTTTTGGAAGAAAGTATATAGGGAGCTAAACATCGAATTTGATGAAAAAACACAGTTAATCGATGATGAAGAATGCCTCGTTCAAACGTTTAAAATATAATGAGATTGGTGCTCCTAGTATATTACTTTGAAATTTAACTTTATTTTGAATATACCGTTCACCCTTGAAAACATAGTACGTATGGCTTATATTGTCATATAGTATTTATTTTTTAAACAAAGCAATGAACGAACCAGGGGGCACAGTATGGCAATTAACATGAAAACAATTGAAGAATGGATTGCTGAATCAAACGCAAGACATGAAGAAGACTTTGGAAACGTTGTTGAAGAGATGAAAGAAGTATGTGTCGGACTTGATAATGCGACATTAATTTATACGAAAAATGTATTTTGTTTCGGTAAGAAAGTAGAAGTATTGTTCTTCTTCCAAGACCATGTCGTGATCGGACAAGAAAAAGATGAATATGTTGAAATCGAAAAATTAAAGTATGAAGCAATTACACATAGCAACTTAAAAACAAATGACAAAAATACAACGTTAGAATTAAAGTTTGCTAATGGACAATCTATCAATTTAGATAGTTTAAATGATAACTACGGTACGAAAAATTGGTTATTCGCGAGACAAATTAAGAGTATTTTTAAGTTAATCTAGTAAAAAAGCAGACCTCAAAGGGTCTGCTTTTTACTTAATTCCTATTACACAAAGGCACCCTCTTTCTTCGTAGCATTTCACACTTGTAAATCCTGTTTTATAAAATAGGTTTATTAATTCTTCATTCGTTTTCCATTTCTCCATATGATATTGAACTTTGAAAGTTTCAGCTACTAATAAAAAAGATCCATTCGGCTGTAAGACGCGAAATACTTCTATTATATCTTGTTCCACATCAGGCCAAAAGTAGTGTGTTTGAAAAGCGGTTATGAGATCGAAGAAGTTTGTATTGTAAGGAATAGAAGAAACGCTTGCTTGTTGAACAATGACTTTTTGCTTTTGAACATCTTTTATATTCGTCTGTATAGAATTCTTTACAGCTTGATCAGAGTAATCAATCCCATATATTTTTCCAAGTGGAGTTCGTTTTGAAAGAGTGTGTATCGTTTTACCTCCGCCACAACCGATATCTAATATGATTGCATCTGTCTTTATATGTACTTTCTGTAATGCCCAATTTGTGAGTCTCGTATGTGCAGCGTTCATAATACAAAGCATGGAAGAACCAATTGTCCCGCGTGGATTTTTTGCTTGCTGAATTAATCGTTGTAAAATGCTCAAGTTAAACTCTCCTTTTATGTAAGAATATATATACTCATTTCGTTTTTTATAAATTAAGTCCTTTAAAAAAGCACGCCGATAGCCGGCGTGCTTCTAAATACGTAAATCCCCTTTTAACCAATTCCGCGCTCGATACGCTCCAACAGGAATTTGAATAAGTGACGTTTCATTTCCAGCATCTATCCCGTACAACTGATCACATGAATTTGTATCAAAACTAAGTAAAGGATGCCCGCCCATCCCCATCGCGGTCGCTGCAAAAACGAGTTTATGAACGAGTATACCAGCTTCCATTTGGTGAATACGGTATCCTCTATAGCCTAATGCATTTGTATAGTAATCTTTCTTTCCGACTACATGTAGGCAAAGCGGTACTTGAAAAAGATTTACGTTATCCATCGTCATACTGGATTGAAGGGGATAACGAAGGTCTCCATATTGAAGTGGCTGTATGGAATGATTTTTGCTGTTATAAGAATAAGCGCCGTTTTCTATATCTTTTACGTTATAAAAACATCCATATAATGAGACCCGTGCATTTTCATTTACATACTGACCATCAAGGTCGTTGTAATAAGGGAAGGAGAGACTAGCTTCTTGTAGTAAAGTAGCGAGCTCGGCTGCATCCCATTTTGTTAGAGTAAAGTCAGCATCAGGGGAATACCGTTCTTTGCAAAGTTGTAAGAAATCATAAGATAACCGTTCTACTTGCGGCAACTGTACAGCGTGCGCATGATGTTGATAGTGCTCTTCATGATGTAGTGTTTGGAAGTGTGCTGTCGATTCAACCATAGAAGCTTCATTTATTTTTGTTATCATTGGATATTCATTTACATGTTTTGAGCGAACGAAATGTTCGTGTGCTAACGGCGGAATTTGCTGTAACAACTCATGAGAAGTAACTGTTTTATTTTCACAGTAATCATTGTGAAACCAATTAGTTTGTGGTTCTGTACTTAAAGGAACAACAGCATACACACTTTCTTCGCTTTCTGACAGTCCGAGTAAATGATTTACTGCACGGTCTAAAAACTGAAAATATACGCCATTTGTGTAACCGAATTGTTTGGCACATGCAAGTAATTGTCCGATGAGAACACCACTATCTAATCCTTGAAGCCGATACGAAAAGTTATTGTATTTAAAGTAGTTTTTCCAAAACATAGTGGATACAAATGCAGCGCCAAAACAAGACTGTATGTTACAACGATTGCCAAGTGCTTCTGTAATGTAAGAATCGAAATTTCCTTCGCGAAGTAAGATAAGTCGGTGATGCGCGGCGTCGTAATGATAAATGCCGTCTGGATAATCGTCAATCTTTAAATATATATACAACTCATTTGGATATAAAGCGCCGCCTGAAGGGATAGATCTTCGGAATAAAATCTTCTCGCTATTTAGCTGGCACAATTGTGTTAAACCAAATGAATACCAAAGATAATGACCAATTTCCTCCAAAGTAGGTGTAGTAGAAGGGTTAGGTAAAGATAATGGGATTTCTAAAGAGAGAGGAATGATAGGTACATTTCGATATATTTTATAAGGAAGCGGTGCATCTTCCCAATCCACTTCATGATTCGGCATAATTTCATCAATAGAAAAATGGAGATGATGTAAAAAATTATCTAGCTGCATGAAATCCCTCCTTTACTATGGAAACGGATGCGGATGTGGATTTAATTGTTCATTCGTTAAAGGTTCGGCTGTATATCCAAGTGTCATCGGTACAGTATAAACTCGGTCCAGCCCAGTAATCCGGGTGAGATGGTGACCGAACGTCATCGGTAACATGCCAGGAATGATGACTTTTACACAATGTAATCCGTTCTTTTCTATGAGGGATACGGTTTGATCTACAACGATTACTTCAAGATCAGATTGATGCAAACGATTTACAAGTTGATGAAGATCGGATGTTAAATCTTTATCAAACGATTGTAATGCATTCATTTCTTGGAACGATTGCACCGGGGCATCGTCACGTAAAAGAAAGTGAAGACGTTCTTCTGCTTCTTTTAATCCATACAGCATACTATGGTCTTCCATTTTATTAACGAGATAAGGATCGTGTAAGCAGTTTTCGTAGTGCTCTCTTTTTTGTTCGAGTTCATCGTCTGCTATTAGTAACATGCCTGCTATTTCATGGATGGCACTCTTTAAAGCGCGGACTGGGTCCAAATGAGAGCCTCCCGCACAAACAACGTTCATTCCATTTTCACGCGTATTTTTCGCAATTACCCATAAGCTTGGGATACCGTGTTCCATCGTTGCATTAAAAGCATGTAACTCATACCCAGTAATCGTGTACAGCCGCTGAATCATTAATTGTAATTCCGTATCATTTGCTGAACTAAGATTAAGGCGGGGGAGAGGTAATTCGGCATACCAAGTGAGCAAAAAGGCGTCACGCTCTACAATTTCTAAAATGCCGTGAAAAATTGCTTCTTCTAAACTACCACCAATTGCACATCCATTTGATGTTTCATACACGAAAGCATCTCGATGACCGAGGCTATAATAAGCAATTGATTCAGGAACTAAAAGTGGCCGGTTTTGTAATAAAGAGTAGCCCCATACCCAGTTTTGTTCATAGTCAGGATCAAACGGTTTAAACGGAAAACTATTACGATTATAATGTTCATTTGTATGTACACCGAGCAAGAGGGGATTAAGTGCATGATCCTCTAACTCACGAAAACTACCGTGTACATTTGTCTTTTTTCCTCGAGGTGACATACCACAATATCGTTCTAAACCTTCTAAAATAGCAGTCGCTTCACTCATTGCAAATGAATGAGTTCGACCTGCAACACCTTCATTTCCAAACATTAACGGCATGTTTATAATAACGTCAGCAAACGGTAATAAAGAATGCTGCATTTTTCCGTTCAGCATACCGACTCGGTAATCTAAATAATCTCTTGTTAAAAATGTGTTGAGTTCATGAATGGAACGACAGCGATATGTCGCATCACTTGTTTTTAAGCTCGGTTGTAAAGAAATCTCTGCTGCATCTGCCGTATCATCAGGTAAATTGCTACATACAGGGCAGAGCGGATCTGGAAGAAAAGAATGCCGCGTACATTGTAGTGTTTGTAAGTTGAGTAAAAGGAGTTTATTTTCTAATGAAGAATGATTATGAGTTAATATTTTCTCTGTTTCTGCACAAATAAGATGACACATTTGCAGAATGCCATTTTGAGTGGCACGTACATCGCGCCTCGTCAAGTTCTCTTCTTTTACGGCATATTTCCGCTGTAGTTCCCACATTTCTTGTTGATCAAATCCAGCGATAAAGCGTCGTCCATCAGCACAGTGGGTACATCCCGCTGCAAGAGGATGAATGTAAGGACCGATAACACCTTCACCAAATGAAGTAAACCCGCGTAACCATGGAATTTGATTTGAACGGAAAATTAGCTCGGCATCATGATGAATAGCAGAAGGAGAGCCATCATGTAATACGAGAGCGAATTGAATATTTTCAGGGAGTTCATCTGTAATGGTATGTTGGCGAATGATCGAATATTGTTTGCATAATTGATCGTGTACATAGTTTGCAAGTAAGCCATCTCCTATAAGCAATATATTTTGAGTCATAGACTGTCCTCCTTTGCAATTAATACCCCGTACACACCATCTAAGTTCTCTTTCAAAAATGGTTCAATCGCTAAATCAAACACGAATGGATAAAAATTATGTTCTTCTAAATGTTGCAAGGCAAGCTGTACAGATTGCGTGCTTGGAATTTCTTCTTCCGCTTGTATTTCTAATCTAAAAGAATCCGTGTCATATAAAATAATAGATGATTCCGGCAAGATATTAGCTCTGTATGGAGTCTCTTCATTTTGAATATGAAGAAGGGATAGTTGTAGTGCGTTTCGTAACGCTAACGTTGTATTAATATTAGATGCGCCGTACCATCGATCATTTATACCGACCCAAACGACTGGAAAACTGAGAATCTCTTCACTTACTGCTATTTTAGGTGTTTCATGAATTGTAGCGAGAGCCTCGTAATAAAATCTACAATGTTTATCATGAATTTCGGTTAAGTCGACCGTCGTAATTTCTTCTAGCATATGTGACTGTCGCTCATACAATTTATTATTTAAATGTTGTTGTAGCGCCCGGTATACACCTTCTGTCATTGTTTCCCCAGCGCCAATACCGATATCGTTATGTTCAGGAATAAGGCGGTGCATAATTTCCGCTACATATGTTTCAATTCCTGCTAAACCAGCTTCTCGGCGCGCTTCATTATGAGTCAAACCACCACAGGTCATAAGAGGCAGGAGGGAAGCAGGGCCATCTGATAGTGGAGTAGCTACTTGAATATGGCATTGTGATAACGGTAATTGATATGAATCTTGTTCATCCCATACATGGAATAAACCAGCTTCTTTAGAAGTTAATGAGTCGAAAAAGCGGAATAAATCAGTTGAGGTATGTTGGTTGGACCGATGCTCAAGTTGTTCAGAAAGATTTTCTATCGTATCAATTGTAAAACTTTCATCAGTTGCAAGAGGATGTTTTATAAAAGGATGCCATGCTCCTTCGAGTGTTTCGTAATTTAATAAAAAGAATTGTGGTTCTTTTTCTCGGTAAGAATCATCAGCGACATGCTTAAGTAATTCAAATACGATTACATTTGCTAACATTGCAGATGTAACTGGTGAAAATGATGCTGATGAATGTTCATTTTGTAAAGTTGTTTCATGTAGCCGATGCCATGCGGATTCCCAGCATTCTTCACGATTAGCTGTTACGATAGGACCAGCCATACCAAGTGTTGATAAACAGACGGCTGGTATGAAGTTCTTTCCTATTTCCTTGCAAATCGTGTGAACGGCTCTTAGGCCATCAATATCTCCATTTTGAGAAACGTACAAAACCCAGTCGAAAGGCTCGAACACTTCATGCAGGGGACGATCAATGGTCGTATCAATTTCTTGAACAAGTACAGTATTATCAACTTCATATGCAAGTTCTACTAGCTCATGAATGCGGTCGTAATTTGTTTCCTCATAATCTGTAACAAGGTAATGAAAGGTAGGTAATCCTGATTCTAATAAAGAAGAAACTAAGGAAGTAAGCATATCTCCAGAACCAATTATTAGGACGTTTGCCGCGCGATACGTTTCGAATTTTAGAGCGCCTGAATGGGAATCAGCTTCTAAAAATTCAATTTGTGAAGCGTATCTATCAAGTAATGCGCTATTTAATTCATGAGGTGCATCTTGACTTACATCCCGAACGAAGCCATTTTCATATAAAATCTCTCCGATTTCAAATACACGATTTTGATAGGGGAGAGGGAGACCGTCGGTTATTTCTGCTAAAGTGTAATTACCGTTAAACATTGGCATTAATTTTTCAATCCAGTTGTAAATTCCATCACCGTCCATACGAAATGAACTGGCATTATTTCGAAAATAGACACCCCCGTTTGAGTCGGGGAGGAAAAAAGTATCCTTATTTGCTTTCAATTTTGCATGAATTGGAAGGTTATTCATTTTAATCCTCCTTACGTTTTAGGCATACATTATTAGCTTATGTTATGAAATTTGTCCCGTATGAATGCAATAAAAAAAGGCTGTAGAATAATTCATTCTACAGCCTGTAATAGATTATTAATCTATCAACCTTCTAATAATAATGATTTTGGATCTTCAAGCATATCTTTAACAGCAACAAGGAAGCTAACTGCTTCTTTACCATCAACAATACGGTGATCGTAAGATAAAGCGATGTACATCATTGGACGGTTTTCCATACGCTCGTTATCAATTGCAACTGGACGTACTTGGATTTTGTGCATTCCTAAAATACCAACTTGTGGGCTGTTTAGGATCGGTGTTGACATTAGAGAACCGAATACACCACCGTTTGTAATTGTAAATGTACCACCTTGTAGTTCTTTTAATGAAAGTTTGTTATCGCGTGCTTTCATACCTAAATTACGAATTTCGCTTTCGATTTCAGCGAAGTTTAATTGGTTAGCATCGCGTACAACTGGAACAACTAATCCATCTGGAGCTGCTACTGCAATACCGATATCATAGAATTTTTTAATGATAAGCTCGTCGCCTTGAATTTCAGCATTTAATAATGGGAATTGTTTTAATGCTGCAACAACTGCTTTTGTGAAGAATGACATGAAGCCAAGACGTACATCATGTTTTTTCTCGAAAGCATCTTTACGCTCTTTACGTAATTCCATGATTGCAGTCATATCAACTTCGTTAAATGTTGTTAACATTGCAGATGTTTGTTGAACTTCTACAAGGCGTTTTGCAATTGTTTGACGGCGGCGGGACATTTTCACGCGCTCAACTGGTTTTTCGAATTCCGTTTTTGCAACTGGAGCAGGAGCTGGACTTTTTGGAGCAGCTGGTGCTTCTTTTGGTGCTGCAGCATGAGCTTGTACATCGTGTGGTCTCACACGTCCAAGTGGATCTGTGCTGCGTACGTCGTTTAAGTCGATTCCTAATTCACGAGCCATTTTTCTAGCAGCTGGTGATGCGATAGGACGGTTTGTATTTGGTAAACCTTGTAGAGTTGCAGTTTGCTCAGCACTTGGAGCTGCTGCTTTCGGTGCTTCTGTTGTTTCTTGTTTTGGTTGCTCAGCCAATGGTGCAGGTGTACTTACTGCAACTGGTGCTCCGTTTGCATCTAAAATTGCGATAGTTGCGCCAACTTCAACTGTATCCCCAGGCTCGCCTAGTAATTTCGATACAATACCTGAATCTTCTGCAATGATTTCTACATTGACTTTATCAGTTTCAAGCTCAACAACGCTGCCACCTTTCTCAACTTTGTCGCCTACGTTGATAAGCCATTGTGAGATAGTTCCTTCAGTAATAGATTCTGCAAGCTCAGGTACTTTAATTTCGATCATTTTAAATGTCCTCCCCTTATTTGCCTAACGGTGTGTTTTTTCTTCTTTTGTCTTCGGTAATCTCCATTTGTTAGCCTGACCTTGGGCAGAATATCTGCCCAAAGCAAGCTAGAAACCTTCATTGTTACTTTTTAGTTGCTGAAAACTTCAATTTCTTGTTTATCTTGACGGAAGTTATACTTCACGTCTAAAGCGTGTGCAACAATTAGTTCTTGCTCAGCTTTGTGAGCGAACGGATCGCCGCCAGATGGGCTAGAGCGATCTGGGCGTCCAATGTAACCTGTTTTCACTTTATCTCCCGCTAGTTCGAACAGAATTGGAGCCATGTAATGCCATGCGCCCATATTACGAGGCTCTTCTTGAACCCAAATAATTTCTTCTAAATTTTTAAAGCGTTTAATAATAGATTGAACTTTTTCAGCAGGGAATGGGTACAACTGTTCAATACGAACGACATGAACTTCATCTAAGTTGTACTCATGCTTACCAGACTCGATTTCTGCTGCTAAGTCAATCGCCATTTTACCTGTACTTAAAACAAGACGTTTTACTTTGTTTGGTTTTGTGCCAAGGTTTTCTTGTTCTAATGCAGGTTGGAAACGTCCTTCGCTTAACTGGCTAGCAGTTGAAAGCGTAAGTGGGTGACGTAATAAACTCTTTGGCGTCATCAGTACCAATGGTCGAACAGCTTCTGTTCCTAAGATAGATGCTTGACGACGTAAAATATGGAAGTATTGTGCCGCGCTCGTTAAGTTTGCAACTGTCCAGTTGTTCTCAGCAGCTAACTGTAAGAAGCGCTCTGGACGTGCACTAGAGTGCTCTGGTCCCTGACCTTCATAACCGTGTGGTAATAGAAGAACTAAACCAGATTTTTGCCCCCATTTTGCTCTTCCTGCTGAAACATATTGATCAAATAATGCTTGCGCAGTATTTGAGAAGTCACCATATTGCGCTTCCCACATAACAAGAGTTTCTGGAGCGAATACGTTATAACCATACTCGTAACCAACAACAGCAGCTTCTGATAACGGACTGTTATGAACAGAGAATGAAGCGTTGATGTTTGGTAAACGATGTAATGGTGAATATGTTTCATTTGTATCAGTATCGTGTAATACGATATGACGGTGAGCGAATGTACCACGCTGTGAATCTTGACCAGTTAAACGAATTGGCGTACCTTCTTGTAAAATAGAAGCGAATGCTAATGACTCAGCAAGTGCCCATTCAATTTTACCGTTCTCTTCAAGAGCATCTTTACGGCGCTCAAGAATTTTCTTCACTTTCGGATATACATTAAAGCCTTCTGGCCAAGATAATAGACCTTCATTAATTGCACGAAGTGAGTCAAGTTCAACACCAGTATCAATTGGCTGAATGCCTTTTGCAACAACATCTGGTACTTTAACGTGAATTGTTGCATCGCTTGTATCAGCTGGCGGTACTTGTGCATAGTCAGATTTTAATTGCTCTTGCGTAAACTGTGTAATTGTTTCAATCTCATCTGCATTTAGAACACCAGCAGCTTGTAATTGATCTGCATAAATTGCTCTTACAGTTGGGTGATTTTTAATCTTTTTGTACACTTGTGGTTGCGTAACTGCTGGGTCATCCATTTCGTTATGACCGTAGCGGCGGTAACCAATTAAATCGATTAAGAAATCTTTTTTGAACAATGTACGATATTGAATCGCAAGTTTAGCAGCAGCAAGACAAGCTTCCGGATCATCAGCATTCACATGAACAATCGGAATATCGAAACCTTTTGCAAGGTCACTTGAATATTTCGTAGAACGAGAATCATAGCTATCAGTCGTAAAACCAACTGCATTGTTTGCGATAACATGAATTGTTCCGCCCGTTTGATACGCGTTCAATCTGCTTAAGTTCAATGTCTCAGATACAATACCTTGACCAGGGAATGCAGCATCACCATGAACTAAAATTACGAATGATTTTGAAATATCTTGTTCTGGAAGACCAGATTTTTTACGATTTTCTTGAGCCGCACGTGCGAAACCTTCCACAACAGGGTTAACGAACTCAAGGTGACTTGGGTTATTTGCTAATGTAACGCGAGTGCTAACTTCATCGTTACCAACGACTTGTTCTCTACCTAAATGGTATTTCACGTCGCCAGTCCAGCCAGAATTTGCCACTGCGCCTTCTATTTTTGCATGTTTGAACTCAGCAAACATGTGACTATATGGTTTTTCTAATACGTGAGCAAGTACGCTTAGACGACCGCGGTGAGCCATACCAATCATGACATCTTCTACGCCGTTCTTGGCACCTTCTAGAACAATTTCATCTAGAACAGGTACAAGCATATCAACGCCCTCGATAGAGAAACGCTTTTGCCCAACGAATGTTTTATGCAAGAATTGCTCGAAACCTTCAACAGCTGTTAAACGTTTTAAAAGAGCAGTTCGTTTTTTATTTGATAGTGGTTGACGCAATGAATTTGATTCCACCATTTGATGCAACCACGCGCGTTCTTCACTATCTTGTATATGAGAAAATTCATAAGCTAAAGATTGTGTATACACTTCTTTTAATCTATGAATTACATCAAGTGCAGTGTGAATACCTTCTGGTGCATCTTGCCATACTGTTTTCGCTGGAATCGCTTTCAAATCAGCATCGCTCAGTTCGTTCATTGCTTTCTCAAGAAGAGATTGTCCATTTGCAGCATCTTCCATCGGATTGATGTGAGCCAACGTATGCCCGAAAGAACGAATCTGTTCAACAAGCTGAACGACTTTAAGAATTTTTTCAATGTTCCCTGTGTTTTGAGGAGAAAAATGTGTAGCTGTGTTGTCCCCTGTTACGACATCCTCTTGAAACGAAGGAGCTCCAAAAATTTCAAAAAGCTCTTGTAATTCCGGATCAACAGAACCTGCTCCAGTTACGTAAAGATCATACTGTTCGATAACATAACCAAGGTTCGGACCGTGGAACTTGGCCCAAGGGTTTGTCGTTGTATTCTTCCTCGTCATTTGTTTAAACCTCCCAATGCATATAATCCTTTTTCCATACAAAAAGGTGCATTTTGCTCTTTTCAATAATTGATGAACCAATAATCAATGTAAATGTTTTTCTTTACTCTTATGTTATTACAATAATTTACATAATACCAAACACTATTACTTATCTGTTTTGTAAAAAAACATTCACAATAACTTATCACCCAAGTTAATCTTTCATGTTATAAAGTAATTTTACAGAAAAATGGGGTGGATATATTTGGTATACCTATACGAATAACTATAATTGTTGCATGTAAATATAAGTATAATAATTAGAATGTTTCGATAAAAAGAGTTCGAATTATGTATATTGAAATAATAAGCGCTTTCATTGATATTATACAACAATATAACGGAATATAGTATAAAAAATAAAAAATTATGAATTTATCGTAAACTTTATTTAGATAGTGTTAAATATCGAAAGGAAAGTGAAGGATTTCTACAAAAAAAGTGGCTAAACATAAAAAATGCTTCATAAACAGTTAGTTTCTATAAATATGACGAAAAACACCGTAAAACCAATAACACAGTTCGTGGAATAAAGAGATAAATGAAATATTTTAAAAGGATAAAACAAATAGGGAGATATTAAATTTTAAAAAAAGAGAGGAAGAGATATAGTAATGGTTATTTACAGTGTTCCGTGTTTTGTTTCAAAATAGACGTGCTGAAATTGAAAAAGTTTTTTCTATATAAATAGCGTGAATAATAATTGAAAATAATGTAAAGGAAGCTTGACGTAAAGTTTACTTTACATATATACTCGGTATAAGGAAGGAGGGAGAAATTTCCTTGGAAAATAAAATGGTCGAATACCGAAAAAAATTTGGACTATCTCAAGAAAAATTGGCTGAGAAACTTGGCGTTTCCAGACAAACCATCATTTCAATTGAAAAAGGAAAATACGATCCATCACTTCCGTTAGCATTTGAAATAGCAAAAACATTTCAGACAACGATAGAACATGTATTTATTTATGAAGGAAAAGAAGAGGGGGAGTAAAGGTGAACTATTCACAAAAGTACTTCGTAATTATGGGGATTATTTTTCTATTTATGAGTGGATTTATGATATTAACAGGTATAATGACGCATTCGGCACCGCCAGAAGCAACTTATCCATTACTTGGTATGATGATTATGTGTTTTTGCCTAAGTTATTTACACCCACAATTTAAAGAAAAAGACGAGCGCATGAAACTCATTCGTTATAAAGGGATGTTCGTGACCTTTTTTGCATTAACAGCATATTATCTTCTTTTCTCTATTGGCTTAAACTTAAATGTTATTACACTATCTGCAACTGAACTACTGAACATACTTATGGCACTCACGATGAGTACCGTCTTTATCTCGTTTGTTGTTTTGGCAAAAAGATATTAAGATGGAAGAGAGAAAGGAAGATTAACATATGCAAATGATGTATGCTTTTGGCATTGGGCTTGTATTATTTTTAGCCGTATTCTTATTTATTCGTAAAGACGTGCAAGGTGGGACGTTAACGAAACGAGGATTTTATAAAATGATCGGCTGTTTAGTTGTTATGTTTATAGCGATTATCGTCATGATCGTTTTAATAAATCAGTCACTATAGAATTTAAAAACGGAACCTTACTTTGGTAAGGTTTTTCTTTTTGGTTAAAAATCCGAAAATTCCCACTAAATCCATTTACTACATATAATCTGTATTATATAATTTAATAAAATGATGGATAGGGAGAATAGTATATGAATAAAAAAACTATCTTCTTTTTATTAACATGTCTACTACTTGTAGCTAGTGCTACTTATATAATATGTAACAAACGAGAACAAGTGCCACCTATGTTAGTATGGGAGGGGCAGGAATACTACGTAACGAATGAACCTGCTAAAACTGAAAAAGTGGGGCAAAGGCTCGGAGAAGTGACAAAGAAAATTGAAACAAGTAAAAAACCTACTAAAAATAGTGAATCCAACATATTACAAGAAAAAACAGAAGTATTCACAATGATAGAAGAAGCAAAAGATCTTCACTCACCTTTAACCATAAAGGAGCCTTATAGTGACGAATATAGAATAGTGAGACCAATGTTAAAAGTACTATAAAATGAAAAGGAGATTCCTATGCAGACAGTAACTTCATATCCATGGTCGTTAAGAAAAATGTTTGTTTTTTTCCTTTGTTTTATCCTTCCTCCTATTGGAGCCATTTACATTGCAATGAATAGAGGGGCACTACAAAAGAGAGACTTCATTTTATACTTATTATTTGCTGCTATTAATATATCGCTTTGGTTATCGCTTATGATCTTTGATCGGAGTATGTGGATGGTAGCGGGGCATTATGTGCTTGGAGCAATTGTTATTGTGTTTTCGAATATGAATAAGAGATAAACCAGTAATTTTAAAGTTGCTGGTTTTTTTATTTTGATATTTATAATGAAGAAACATATAAATCAATATGTAAAGAAGGAATGGTATAGATAAAAGTAACGTCTGAACGGTTAGAACAGACTGCAAAGACAGTAAGTAACATCAGGCACTTCTTAGAATATTTACATAATGACCTATGCAATCAAATTAAGAATATCGCTACACAATGGAATGGAGCGAGTAGATAACAATTTTATCAGAGATTTAGTGAAGTAAAACCAAAATGTTTACTGTTTTAATAGAAGTTAAAAACTACAATGTTATGACATCTAGTGGTAGACGTTCATTAATAAATATTGTAGTAAAACAGTTTGAAGATAGATTGAAACATTTGCCCGAAGGTTCACACCGGACTGTCGTGATAGATGTGAGAGGACCAGATGGAACGGGAGAAATATTGAAGAAAATAAGAGAAGAAATAAATCAAAGAACATTTGGACAGGCAGAAATTATTATTAAAAAGATAAAAAAAGTAGGTTATATTACAGAGTTAGCACGAATGCATAAGTTATAATTTCAAAGTGCCATAAGGGTAACCCTGAGGAGAAAAAGACTTCGGATTTTTAAGATTATATAAAATATTCATAGTTGCGAAAACTCTGTTGTGGTAAAATATTCTATATAAATATTTAAAAGGGGAATGGCTATGGGGGATATAAAAGTTACTCCTGAACAGTTGCGAAAAGTGGCAGGGAATATTAGGTCAACTATCACAAATGCAACTGCAACACAGGAGCGACTAAAACGAGATATTGATATGATTTCTAGTAATTGGTTGGGCTCAACCTATATGAAATTTAATACGGATTTCCGTGATTCATCCTTTAAGATGGCACAATTTATAATCATATTGGAGCCACTTGAGAAGTTTCTTCTTGATTCTGCTAATAAATTTGAACAAGTAGATAACATGGATGTTGCTATTGCGTTGGCTTCCAGTATTTTAACTGGGAAGCCTTTTAAAGGGGATTACGAAACTTTAACAGGTGATTTTAAATTAGCAGAAGGAAATCGAGTGGGAATGAAAGCAGAAGGTTCATTGATAAAAGGTGAATATGAGATTTCGAAAGGAACAAAGCTTACTTTTAAAGGGGGAAATGGCTCCTTAGAGACCAGTGTTCCAATGGACGAAAAGACATTTATTAGTGATGTTGCAGGAGGGGGGTTAGTAGGGTTTAAAGTTGGTGCTTCTCTTTTTGAGGACTCAATAGAAAAAGAAATAAATAGCGGTTTTGCAGAAAAAGCAACAGTTACACAAAAGTTTGCAGATGCATCTGCTGTTGTTGGAATAGATGAGTATACTTTTCAGTTAGGAGCGGAAGTTACAGCACAGAAATATGAAGCTTTATTTGAAAAAATTGATATTCCAGACTTTATCCCATTTTTTAAGGATCATGATTTAACAGTTCGTTTAGAATATGGGTTTGGTACTGGAGGGGCTAAAATACACCTCGGTCAAGAGATGGGTGCATACTTTGGTAAAGCTCATGGCGGAGGTTTTTTTGCTAAATTTGAGAAGAATACAAAGGAGTAGTATGATGATAAAAATTGCGAGAATCGTAATGATGATAGCAATTGTAATTGTAATCATTGCAGGGCTAATAGCTCCATTTTCATTAAAAGAAAAGATGGTACATACATTCGGCATGCTTGTTTATGGTGCAATCGGTTTAGGTGGACTTACTTTAATAGACTACATTATTAAAAAGAAAAGAAAAGGAGAATAACTATGAAACTTTTACCAATCGGAACAGTAGTTAAGCTAGAAGATATAGAACAAATTGTAATGATTATTGGAAGAATGGTTGTATCAGCAGATAAACGTGATTTTGATTACGTAGGTGTTCCTTACCCAGTTGGCTATCTTGGGGATGAAAAAGTATTATGTTTTAATCACGATAAGATTGTAGAGGAAATGCATAGAGGGTATATGACTGAGAGTGAATTGATTCTACGTGAGGAATTAGTAGAATTATAGGTTAGTTGGAAAATACATATAGATTTTAAAAATACGATAGGGGAAACAAAATGGGAAAGATAATGAGAACTATTGTAATCATTGGCATACTTGTTCCTCCAGTGCTGCTGTGGAGTGCACCTGATATTCCGCTAAATGATAAGTTGCTATTTACAGGCATACAACTAACTGTTGGATTCATCACAGTAGTAGCGTTAGAGATTATATTTAGAAATCGAAAAAAGAAGAGGGCAAAATAGATATAAATTGTATAGAATGGCAGATAAGAATATTGGTGGCTAATCTTCTCAATAAAAGAAAATAACAGAAGCAGGGAGAAATCCTTGCTTTATTTTTGTATAGAAGTACTAAGTAGGGTATCGTTAAATTAGGATGTTCGAGTCGGCTCGGCAGGTATTATCTATTAAACGTATCATTGTTTACCTCCTCAGTTAATTCGTCTAGATTAAAACTAAGAGTTTCAGAGATTTTTCCAGCTCGTATGCTAACTACAATTGTACGAGGGGGACAGATTAGCGAACTCTTTTTCCTCCTTGAAATCCTTCATAGCAAACTTAAGTAGCATTTTCTTTTCAGTCCTTTCTCAGTTTTACGGAAACAAACAGAGGACTACCCCTGAGCCAGCTGGTTTGCTGACTAGAAGTAGTCCTCTGTTAACTTATGGTGTCTGATGGAGAACTCCACAGTTTTAGTTTTTGAGAATACCCTCTCAATCCTTGATACTATTAGGTTTTATGACCCCGGAGAGGCTCGAACTCACGACCTCCACCCTGTCAAGGTGGCGCTCTCCCTGCTGAGCTACGGGGAAAACGTTGATTTAAAGGCATTCTCACGGGTTTGTATAAATGAAATTCTATTGAAAAAGCAATGGTTATTGCATATTCTGTGACCAGTTGGTGACCACAAAAATATGTTCTTAACTGTCTGTATAATGGTAAGAGATAATCGTTTTGTTATCGGGAAATACACTGATTTTCGGTGGGATTTTTGCTTTGGTAGGGATTGTTACATTAGAACTTGAGAAAAGAAAAAGAACCACTCTGCCGACCAAGCCGATGGTTCTTCTTCTGATTCCAAATAATTGAATTAGGTAACTAACCACTCTGCTGATTAGTTGTACGAGGAACTCGATGTTAGCGCATCGGGTTCTTTTGTTATTATATGCGTATTGTATCATTAATATAATATTCTTAAAAGAAGATGTGGAAATCAATCTCTCTTTTTGATATAGGAGAATATATTTCCACATATTGCACCTCTCTTATTTATGGAAAGGGAAGGATTCTTAGTATGAAATTCAACATAAAATGTTGCTTTTATTAGTTACTGAGGCTAAGAATTATGATAGTAATTTTGCGGTGGTTTAGAAGTTGTATGTTTGGATATACATAGGGAAGAAACTAGTTGTTAGGGGGGGATTTTGTTATAGTAGAAGATAGACAACCTTATTCAATAACATGCATGGATATAGATGTAATTCAGATGGAGGAAAGAACATGGAGAAATTAACATTACAACAACTGGAATCCCATTTATGGGAATCTGCGAACATAATGCGAGGAAGTATTGATTCCTCTGATTATAAAAATTACATATTTGGTTTACTGTTCCTAAAGCGTCTAAATGATGTATTTGTGGAAACAGCAAAACGTATTGAAGAAGAGGAACAAGATGACTACGGATGGTATGACCGTGATGAGCATCAGTTCTTCGTTCCAGAAGGTGCAAGATGGGAAGATATTCGTTCCAAGACGCAAGACATTGGTAACTCTATCAACAAAGCATTTGAGAAGTTAGAAGAAGAAAACCCATCGTTACAAGGTGTATTAGTAACAATCGACTTTAATGATAAAGAGAAGTTACCTGACAGACTTTTATTGCAATTGATACAGCATTTCTCTGCAATCTCATTAAGCAATGCAAGCTTATCTGAGCCAGATATGCTTGGACGTGCGTATGAGTACCTTATTAAGCAATTTGCTGATGATGCTGGGAAAAAGGGTGGGGAATTCTACACACCAAGTAAAGTAGTAGAACTTATCGTGAAACTGATTAAGCCAGAAGAAGGAATGCGTGTATGTGACCCAACAGCGGGTTCTGGTGGTATGCTTATCCAATCTGTAGATTACATTAAAGAAAAAGGTGGAAATCCACGTAACCTTGTGTTACATGGGCAGGAACGGAATCTTAATACATGGGCAATTTGTAAGATGAATCTTCTATTACATGGATTAAGTGACCATCGTATTGAAAAGGGAGATACAATTCGTGAGCCAAAATTGCTAGAAGAAGGCGAACCTATTCTGTATGACCGTGTTATTGCTAATCCACCATTTAGTTTAAAGAACTGGGGACGTGAGGAAGCAGAAAGTGATGAATATGGTCGTTTTCGCTTTGGATTGCCACCAAAAACGGCAGGGGACTATGCATTTATTCAGCACATGATTGCAACATTAAATTATGAAGGAAAAGCTGGAGTCGTTATGCCTCACGGTGTTCTATTTCGTGGAGGAGCAGAGGGGAAAATTCGTAAGGGAATTATTGAAGAGGACTTAATCGAAGCAGTTATTGGATTACCCTCAAACTTGTTCTATGGTACAGGTATTCCAGCAGGCATCCTTATTCTGAACCGTAATAAGACGGAAGAGCGTAAAAATAAAATCTTCTTCCTAGATAGTTCTCAAGACTATCAAGAAAGCAAGAATCAAAATACACTACGTGACCAAGATATTGAAAAGATTGTAGCGGCATACGACAAATATGAAGAGGTAGAGAAGTATTGTCGTCCTGTAAATATCGAAGAAATTCGTGAAAATGATTACAACTTAAACATAGCACGTTATATTGATACGATAGAAGAGGAAGAACAGATTGATGTAGCAGCTGCATTATTTGAACTTCGTAAACTAGAAAAAGAACGTGAGGAGATTGGAGCTACTATGTACGGGTATTTAAAGGAGTTAGGATATGGTGAATAATTTAAATGCTGAAAAACCCAATTGTAATTGGAGTGAATCTCCATTAAATACATTACTCGTCCTATTAAAGGATGGAACTCATAACCCTCCTAAGAGGAGTGAAATAGGGATTCCTCTGTTAAGCGCTGTAAATATTCAAGACGGAAAGATAATCTTTGATGAAAATGTCTCCTTCATTAAGGAAGTAGAATACAAACAAATGCACAAAAATTACGAAATCCAAGAAGAAGATGTTTTACTCACTATTGTGGGAACTCTTGGAAGAGTAGCTGAAGTGCCTAAACTGGATACAAAATTTACTGTTCAACGTAGTGTGGCAATTTTAAGAACTAACATTGATTTAGTAACCCCTAGATATTTAAGGTACTACATGGAGTCTTCTAATTTCCAAAATCAGTTGAAGTCTAGGAGCAATGTAACTGCACAAGCGGGAATTTATTTAGGGGAGTTAGGTAAACTTCGAATTAGATTTCCAAATTTACACGAACAAAGTAAAATAGCATCTATCCTTTCTACTGTCGATGAAACTATTGAAAAAACAGAAGCTATCATTGAGCAAACAGAAAAAGTAAAAAAAGGATTAATGCAGCAGCTTTTTACAAAAGGAATTGGGCATACAAGATTCAAGAAAACGGAGATTGGTGAGATTCCTGTGAGCTGGTCTGTAGAAAAGCTTAACAACATAGCAAAGATTATAGACTGTAAGCATTACACACCTCAATACTGTGAAACGGGCATACCAATAGTTAGAACTAATAATCTGACAGCAACAGATTTAATTTTAGATGGTTCATATTACACTAGCGAAGAGGATTACTTTAAATTAACGGATAAATACACTCCTAAAAAGGGAGATATTATTTATGGAAGGGAAGGGTCCTTTGGCGTGGCGAGTTATGTCAACACGGATGAAAGATTTAGCATTGGTCAGAGGGTTGTAGTGATTTCACCCCTTGAGATTCTAGGGGAATTCCTGCATTTTGCACTAAATGCTGATATCGTATTTAAGCAGGTATTATTAGCTTCCTTGGGAACTACTGTAAAGAGAATTAATGTCTCAGATATTAAGCAGTTATTAATACCTTTACCACCAAGAAGAGAACAAGAAGAGATTGTGAATATACTTTTGCAATTAGTTCAAAGAAGTGAAAACGAACAGATGTATTTAGCCACTTTAAATAAGATAAAGAGGGGTTTAATGCAATCTCTTCTTACAGGAAAAGTCCGTGTGAAGGTCGATGAAGATGAGGTGACACAAGTATGACTTCATCTATAAGATGGAACGAGAAACAGCTTGTAGAGAATCGCATGATTACACAATTGCAAGAACTGAGCTATGAATATATTCATGGCTCTTCTCTTGATTCAGAAAGAGAATCAAGAGGTGAAATCGTACTAAAAGAACGCTTAAATAAAGCCATTTTACGATTAAACCCCTGGATTTCTAATACCAATCTAGCAAAGGTTATGCGTTCTATTACACATATTGAATCAACAAGTTTAATGGAAGCAAACCAAAGATTTCATGAAATGATAGTCAACATGATTTCTGTTCAACAAGACCTTGGTAAAGGGAAGAAGAATCAAACAGTAAAACTTATTGATTTGGAAAGACCAGAAAGTAACGAGTTTCTAGTAGTAGACCAATTTACCATTAGTAACGCTCAAGGTAATATTCGCCCTGACCTTATTATTTTTATAAATGGATTACCGCTAGTTATTGTTGAATGCAAAAGTCCCATGCTGTCACCAGATGAACAAATTGGTGAAGGAGTACGACAGTTACAGCGATATCAAAACAAACATGAGCAGTTATTTCATTATAACCAATTTATGATTGTCACAAGTAATGACCGTGCCAAAGTAGGAACAATTGGAGCAAAAGCGCAACACTACGGTGAATGGAAAGACCCATATCCAAAAACAGTCGCAGAAATAGGGGTTTCTCCAACACCACAAGATATTTTAACAGCCGGAATGTTAACAAAAGAGAGTCTACTAGATTTAATTCGTAACTTCATAGTATACGAGCCAGTAGAAGGGCGTACGATAAAAAAACTTACCCGTTACCAGCAGTTCCGTGCAGTAAATAAAGCAATTGACCGTATTTTACGTGCAGAGGATAAAACGCAACGTGGCGGTGTTGTGTGGCATACGCAAGGAAGCGGAAAATCTTTAACGATGGTGTATCTTGCTGTCAAGTTACGACGGATTAAAGAACTTAAGAATCCTACTATCGTTGTTGTGACAGACCGTAAAGACTTGGATGACCAAATCACAAACACATTCCGTCGATGTGGCTTCCCAAATCCGCAACAGGCAGAGTCAGTTGCACAATTACGGCAACTGCTTCAACAAGGTGTAGGTTCGACAATCATGACATTGGTACAGAAGTTCCGAGAGGATGTAGAGACAAAGGAATTTAAGAACCTGTCTACTGCTGAGAATATTTTTGTCATGATTGATGAATCTCATCGTTCACAATATGGTGGATTAGCGACCGCAATGAAAAGTGCTATGCCAAATGCTTGCTATTTAGCATTTACAGGTACACCAATTGATAAAGAAGATAAGAGTACTAAGCGTACATTCGGACCATACATAGATAAATATACTATTGAACAAGCGGTAGAAGATGGGGCAACAGTACCTATTTTTTATGAAGCAAGAATAGCTGACTTACATGTACAAGGAGATTCGTTAGACGAACTGTTTGAACGACAATTCCGTGAGTACAGTGAAGAAGACCGAGAACGTATTAAGAAGAAGTATGCAACAGAACAAGCGATTATTTCGTCTCAAAAACGAGTTAAACGTATTGTGCTAGATATAATTGAACATTATGAAACACATATTCAGCCAAATGGGTTCAAGGCACAAATTGTAGCGATTAGCCGTGAAGCAGCAGTTATGTATAAAGAGATGTTGGACGAGTTGAGTAATTATGAATCCAAGGTTATTATGTCAGCGGGGCATAATGATAAGGAACATCTTCAAACACATCATTTGTCAAAAGATGAAGAAAGAGATGTGATTGCTTGTTTCAAGAAGCCAATGTCAGAGGATAAGTTGTGTTTCTTAATCGTGTGTGACAAGCTGTTGACAGGCTTTGATGCTCCAATCGAACAGGTTATGTATTTAGACAAGCCAATTAAAGAACATAATCTTCTACAAGCCATTGCTCGTACAAATCGTACATATGATAAAAAAACTTATGGTTTAATTGTGGATTACTATGGCGTTTCTAGATTCCTAGAGCAAGCACTTAATATCTTCAATAAGGAAGATATACAAGGTGCATTACAAAATGTTGATACTGAGATACCAAAATTACAGTCTCGTCATCGTTCTGCGATGCGCTTTTTCGACTATATCTCGACAGATAATCTAGAAGCATGCTTACAAGTGTTAGAACCAGAAGACGTACGAAATGAATTTGATACAGCATTTAAACGTTTTTCAGAAAGCATGGATATGGTAATGCCTAGTCCTAAAGCACATGATTACATAGCGGATTTAAAATTTCTAGGTAAAGTACGGCAAGCAGCAAAATCTCGCTATCGTGTCGATGGGATGGATATTAGTGATTGTGGGGAAAAGGTAAAGCAGCTTATAGAGGAGCATCTTGCAGCGGTAGGTATTGATGTTGTTAACGAACCAATTGATATTCTTTCGAATCGATTTGAAAAACAGATAGAGGAAGCGAAGACACCAGAAGGTAAAGCGGCTGAAATGGAACATGCTATTCGCCATGAGATTCGAGTTAAGCTGGAGGAAAACCCAGTGTATTATACTTCCCTAAGAGAACGGCTGGAGGAACTCCTTCAAAGACGAAGAGAACGTCAGATGGATATCGATGAATTGTTGGAAGAATATCGTAATATGGTGAATGATATGCGGAATACAGCACAAAAAGGTGAAGAGCATGGCTTTACTCGTGAGCAATATCCGTTTTATCAAATGCTAGAGAAAGAAATGCCTCCATATGATGATGTAGAGGATTTGAAAGCATTAACGCATTTTATAACGGACATTATTCAGCAGGAAGCAAATATAGTGGAATGGACGACTAAAGAAGATGTAAAACGTGAAATGCGAAAGAAGATTAAGAAGCAACTCCGTGTAAGTCCTTGTCCAAAAGAAAAGTTGGAGAGTTTAACACAGCAATTGATTGACTTAGCAACGGTACATTATAAGAAATAAAAATGATAATGAAAAAAGCCATCTTGCTTGAGATGGCTTTCCCTCTATTCCAGTGTTAAAGTAGGTCCGTTTAAACGTAACCAATCTTTACGTTGTTCATAGTCGGGTAGGATAGAACGTACAAAGTTCCAGTAGTCATTACTGTGATTCATATATCTTAAATGTGCCAATTCATGTACGAGTACGTAGTCTACAATGGACATTGGTGACATGATAATTCTCCAGTTTAAATAAATGTTACCCTCAGATGTACAAGAACCCCAACGCATTCTCTGCTCCTTTAGTTGCACATCATTAGGTGTAACACCCATCTTAGCACAATAGAGCTTTAAACGTGACTGTACCTTCGCTTTACCGTGTTCAAGATACCAAGATTTGAACAAGTCTAGCAATTGCTGTCTCTTCTCCTTTTCGTCTATTCCAACTGGAACGGTTGCGATGAATTTTCCTCTTACAAAATTCAGCTGAACTTTTTGTAGACCTTCTTCTCTATATACTTTTAATCGATAGTTTCGTCCTAAATAAGCAAATTTCTCACCGCTAACAAATTCCTTTGGGAAAGGAGGTTCAGTTATCTCATTCACCTCTTTTAGCTTCTGGAAGATAGTAGGTGCTTTCTTTCGTATAATTTCCTCAATCTGTTCGTCAGTAATCCCCGTAGGGGCTATGAGCCGAATATCTTCCATCCATTCAACAATAATAGATACGTCTTTTTTATCGTCGACATACTCGATGGTATACTCAATAGCTGTAGTTCCATATTGAAAAGTCGGCATGTTATAACTCCTTCCCATGTATATCATCATTTTAAGGATAGAAGTATGTTATGGCAACTGTAATAACATTTATAATTTTTGCTAGACGTTGTTGTGTATGCATCAGCGCAATTGAGAGCGTTATAAGTAGTCGGAGGGGTGTGTCATATAAGTGCTGAAGAGGGGAGGGGGGTGTTTTCCACGTTTAATAGTAGCCTTGTTAGGGAAAGAGAGGGTAGCACCTACATACACACCAATACGATGTGAAAAATTCCGATACGAGACGGATAAAAGACGACCTATATACGGGGATGAGCGGGGGTTAGCATTAATTTTCCTCTAGAATGACGATAAGCCATAAATTAATTTTATATCAAAATTGAAAAGTGAAATGTTAATGGTTACATACATGAGTAAACCATAAAGGCTTTTTGGAAGCAGGGAACTCAAAGATAGTTTGTGCTTTGGGTTTCTATCTAGCTTATATATGGACGTCCCAGAAAGTACAGTTGTCTAATTATTGTTCCTTTTAGTTTAAAAAATGAACTTAACGGAACCATAATAATCTTTTTTGTTGTTTGTTTTTTAAAAAAGAATGATAACACAATTTTATATTATTATAGTTCCCTTTAGTCTTAAAAATGAACTATGAGGGATAAGTCTGTCTGAAGAGAAATGCCTAGTTCTCAGATTTTACAATCAAAATATACTGAAATGTTTTTGAATTAAAATTAAATAAAGCATATTAATCTACGTCGACTTAAAAAGAGGTCTAGTCAACGGTAGTTTCACATTTTGAAACGCTTTTATCATGTTTAGTAAACAAATAGGGAATTGATAGAGTTTTTTAAGAGATGAAGCATGTGAAGGAAATAATGAGAAAATAATATTTTTTAAAAAAACCTTGACACGACCAATTAGAAGTGGATATTGAGAAACAGCAGCATTTTACTGCTAAAACTCATGATTTCAATTTCTTCTAAAAATGTTTGAAACATCAAGAAAACATTGCTCTTTCAAGGGGTTCAACCCCGATTTAGTATAATAGAGATAAAGCGACCATCGCTAAGACAGTCGACTTTTTCAGCATAAAAAAACTAAATTTAGAGGAGTAACAAATTTATGGAAACCAAATTTGAACACAATATTAAACTTGATAATCACGTTATAACAAAGCTGCTTGAACAAAATGATAAAAGAGCATTGTTTATATACACATATGCGTTGAGATGGAATATTGAGAGATTATGTGTACCAACGCCAATATCGTTTATTTTAGAATTATTAGGGAAGAAACCTGTAGCAGCGAACATCAAATCAGTTAGAAATTCATTAAAAATACTTGTAGAGATGAAATTAATTAAGGTGTACTCAGAAATCACATTGAAGAATGAGGCTGATATTGACTCTTTAAATAAGAATGACTTTATGTATATCGTTGCAGAAGAATCATTATCAGAAGATAACTATACATTACTTAAGGCTGAATATGTTGATATGACTATGATAAATGCATCTGAACTTGAGAGAGAAGATATGATGGCAATCGTGTTGTTGTTAAGCCGTAACATTGAACGAAGAGATGAAGTATTACAGATTTGTTGGCATTCTACTGATAAGCTTACAAAAGAACTTAAAATCAGAAAAGCTAGGTTATTTCAACTGATTAATGGTCTTAAGGAACTTGAGGTTATCTACTTTGAAAAGCTTACATTTGAGTTTGGTGAAGGCAAGAAGAAAGAACATCTTATTTACTCCATGTTTGGTGATTCTGAACAGGTTAAAATGGCAGTTAAGACGGCTAAAGCATATGGTAAACTTGATGCTAGAGCCAAATGTGCTATTAAACATGATGATTATGATATCATCGTTCCGCTATACGATGATGAAATTGAAGAGATGTTTTATGCTCATCGATTTGCAAAAGATGAAGATGTATACAATCTTTTAATTCATATATATTTTAATGGTGAAATCCTAGGAGATACTACTTATGAATTAAATGCTCGCTCTGTTGGTGTAGTTAATAATGTATACAAGGAGTTTGGTAAAGACATTCTTGTTCAAGCTCTTGATGCAATTGGTTTTAAAGCAAGTGGCGCAGATAATCCAACAGGATACTTAATCTCGAGGTTACCAGACATTGCTAGGGAGTTTTCACAAAAAGCTTCTTAATAACTGAAACTTTATTCTGGCTTAATAAAGTTAAGGGGGGGATTAATTCCCCCATTTCATATTTCATCTGATAAAGTTATTTGATTGTGAAGGAATGTATTTAAACTGTAGGTGTATTTCTATAATAAGTAGGAACGTTTTTTACTAACGAAGCAGAATAGTTTCATGAAGCAACATTCAAATAATCATTACATAAGCCTATTCAGAAACAATTATAAAAAACCGTTATGGATAAATAACGGTTCAGTGTAATGATTATTGGACTTTTGCTGCATTTCTTTTTTCTTTACGGTCTTGGTTATCGAACATCTCGCTTATTGATTTTCCAACCGCACGTTCAATGATTGAAAGGACTTTTTTGCGATTTTTTTCAAATTCATCAAAAGATTGTTCATGACGCATCAAATCCGCAATTTCCGCAATAGCCTTCTTTAGTTTTACACGTTCAAGGCTGGCATCAGACTTCTTCATGGGTTGTGGTTGCTTAAATTTACTGTTTAATT
This sequence comes from Bacillus sp. SH7-1, assembly GCF_008042405.1. Taxonomy (NCBI): domain Bacteria; kingdom Bacillati; phylum Bacillota; class Bacilli; order Caryophanales; family Bacillaceae; genus Bacillus; species Bacillus sp. SH7-1. Next base: position 74,152 of record NZ_QNUD01000010.1, on the reverse strand, counting down.
CTTTTGCTTCGTTCAATCTCAATTCTAAATTTTCTTTATATCTTCCCACGTTTTTCTTCCAACGGCTAGTTTCGGCTTTTCGTGTTGCCCACCTCTTAGTAAATTCTTTTTCATCGTAACGTAATTTCAATTCAGCCTTGTATTCATCGTCTTCATTTTTTCGCCGTATAAACTGAGCTAAAAGGTCAGCGTGCAAGGCTTTCAGCTCCTTTAACCATTTCGCCACGGAGTCTTCATTTTTTCTTAATTGTTGTGCTGATTGTTCATTCAGTTTGTTTTTAATATCTAACTGGACTAATTCTTGAAAACTTTCATCATCAAGTCTTGAATAACCTTTAGGTGTTTCTCTCATCAGTCTATTGTAATCCATTATATATGATACCTCCGTTCTATCATTCTATGACCCTATTATTTTACCATAATGTGGAACTGTTCTTCCAACCCCTCCTTCGTTGTAGAAGAAATTAGAAACTCAAACTAAAATATCTTCTTTAATTAACAGAGGGGGCTTTTGTTACACAACAAATGATAAAGAACTTGGAAACCTCATCAAGTTCTTTTTAATATCAATTACAAAGTGAATTGACCTGTTATTTTCCTGCTTTTTCTGTTTATATGGGAACAGGTTCTATATCTTCCGAATTTTGGTGGTAATCAACTTTGCTTAACATCTTAAAATAAAGGGAGTTAGGTATATTAAAGGAGACAGAATTTGATAAAATATTAATGTAGGAAAAGTTCGCTTAACCCCGAAGGGTAATTACAGAATGAACAAAAAACATGGATAGGACGGCATGAATATTGTACTTTGATACACGCTAGAGTACCCATTCATCTTAAATTTATTAATCATTAACGTAATTGGTGAAAGGAGTGTTGGTTTGAAATTGTTAACTTGGAATATAAGACAAGGTGGTTCAGTGAAGCGCATCCCAAGGATTGTAGAGCAACTAAGTAAACATTCACCAGATGTACTCTTATTAACAGAATACTGGGAAGGAGAAAAGGGGGAAGAGATTAAGCGGTTACTAAGAGAAGATGGGTATGAATATATGATTTCTAGTAATGGCGCTATTAAGCAAAATAGTCTACTATTTGCTTCTCGTTATCCTTTTGAGGTTGTTCCATCTTTTTACAAGAAAAACAGAAACGGACAGCGCTGGTTAGAGATTAGAATACCCCAATATGAATTACATATTATTGGAGTCCATATTCCAACTAATAACAATGATGTACAAGAGAAGCTGGAATTTTGGCAAGAAATAAATGCCTTTGCAAAAGAACAGGGGAATTTTAGGACTGTTATAATGGGGGACTATAATACAGGACTAGAAGAAGATACACAAGGCGCTCCTTTTGTCGGACCACAGTATATGCAAAAATTAGTTGATATAGGTTGGATTGATACTTGGAGATATACACACGGTTCTTTTTCTGGTTACTCATGGTACAGCACGAAGGGAAATGGCTTCCGAATTGACCATGTCTTTGTTGCACCTGTTTTAAAAGAAACCATACTTGAATCATATTTTTCACATCAAGAGCGTCTAAATGGTTTGTCAGACCATTCTATTTTAGTGGTAGAACTACAAATATAGCTATTTATTGTAAGTGTGAATAAGGAGGAAGTACATAAATGACATAGGGAAAAAAATTCAAGATGTAAAGAGCTAGTGGACATTTTAAAATAAAAAGTTTAATAAATCATGTAATCAAAAGGGGGAGGAGAGTGGATGACTTTAATATTTGATAGAGAATATCTGAAGTCTTTGTTTGTTGGCGACAAAGAAAAGAGGATTCGTAGAGTAGAAGAATCTCTTCGAAGGGTATATGAATATTCTGTTAATGGGCAAGAAGGAAATGTAAAAAGTCAGAAGCGTACCCTCCAAGCTGATAAAGATGAAACAATTATCACACTGTATACATTTGCAGCCATTCACAAGAGTAAAAATGATGGATGGAACGATATTCTAACAAAATGCTTTCCAAGCGAGTCATGGAACATACATAATACAAATCTAAGGTTAGAGCAAGCAATTTCACCTTCGAAGAATATGCAGGATAGATTAAGAGGTCAGGCTCTTTCTAATCCAGTCAAATACCTAAGGGAACAATGTAATTCTGAGAAAAGGGTAGAAGGAAAAACTAACTTTGATGCTTTGTTAGAGGTCAACACGGATAAGAAGATTTTCTTCGAGTGCAAATATACTTCTGATATATCCTATCAAACAACGTATGTAACAGAAAGAAACCAAATAGCTAGATGTATTGAAGTAGGATTAGAAGCAGTGAATTATAATGTAGAAAATTTTTATTTTATATTAGTTACTCCCGAACGCTACAGGAAGTTCCCAGGAAGTAGGCTCTACTATTTTAAAATGAAGCAATATCAAAATGACCCAAAGGCTCTTGCTATGGATTTACCCACACTTACAGAACGGTTTGGAGATAATGAATATCATGAAATTTTAGTGAAAATAATGAAACATATATGTTGGTTGACTTGGGAAGATTGCTTTAAAACCACTCAACAGATGAAACACTTAACACCCTTACAGTTTGATTCATTAAAGGCTTTTTACAGTGATAGAAATATATTACCTTTTTAATTGTTCTTATAAAAATAACTAATAAATTTTTGATTTTAATAGGAATTACCATTAGGAATCTTTACTTCCTTCTATTCTATTGCCTTTATCAAACATAAGAGTAAGAATGAACTGCCTGTCACAATCTTTCAATGAGGCTATTACAATATTGTGAATGTAAAATACTAGGACATGTGGTATAATTTAATTTCTAAATAATTTGTCTTTTTTGTAAATTGTCAATGTGGAGGTCTATTATGTTACTGAGTAATACTGATATAAAAAGAGAGTTGGTTAGTACTAAAAAACTTAGCATCTACCCCTTAAGTTTGGAGAATATTAAAGCCAGCTCAATTAACTTAACTGCAAGCGCTCATGCATGGGATATTAAGTCTGGGGATTCTGTTGTAACATCTGATAAAAAAAAGATAATTGTAAGGGCTTCCACAACTGTGTCTATACACAGCCAAGAGGCGATATGGGTATCTAGAAGGATAGGAGGTACATATCATCCTAGAGTCTCTTTGGTAGCAAAAGGATTAAGCAACATATCAACTACCTTAGACCCTCAATGGTATGGACTCTCTCTGGTAACAGTAAGTAATAATACAGGTCAAGATATTGAGCTTAAAGTAGGAGAAGCTTTTGTTTCTGTTATGTTATATTATGTTAACTCTCCTGCTGAAAAATGGAATATAGATAATCAGGCTGGTAGACCTGACTTATACAGTAGGTTTAAACTAACTGATGATGATAGAGACTTTCTTAACCAACAATGGCATAAAAACCATCCTTCCATAGTAGCTGCTATGAAAAGGTCTGATACCTACAAAGAACTTGTTAATGATAAGAAAAGGTTTAGCAGATGGTTCAAAAGCATTTCTACAAATCCACTGATTGTTGGCATCTTGGCAGGAATAATAAGTGGTGTCATAACAGGCATTATAATTTATAAGCTAGGTATGAATTAATGACAGCATTCAAATTGACCTTTCTAGTATTAATGAAAGGTCTTAATTTTTTGCCTTTTTCACAAACTTACATCTTTGAAACAGTATTTTAATACGTAAGTCGACAGGTTAAGCGGAAATCTAAATTATAGTTAAAGAAAACCTTTATTCACAGTCTTATGAGGATGTTTCTTATTCACTAATACGGTCGTCAAAGGATTAATGCCGTTAGGTATTAGCGTTCTGTAGAGAGTGTACAAACAGCCGCAAATAAATGCCTAATATATCTTATTTAGGGGATTAAACTTCTTATTATTTTCCTTTAATTCATTAGAGAACATATGCAGATAACGCTCAGTTGCTTTTATACTAGTATGACGTAAAATTCAAGTATATAATAAAATTACCATATACAGCACAGTTAAGGACTTCAAGGAGGCTCTTAACGATGAATGGAAGCGTCAAAAAAGATAATAAAACAGGAAAGTATTTTTATATTGTAGATATTGGTATTGACCCTTTAACAGGTAAAAGAAAGCAAAAAAAGAAAAGGGGATTCATTACTAAAAAAGAAGCAGAAAATGCTTTAACAATGATACTTTCAGAAGTTCATACTGGGACATATGTAGAACCTAGTAAGCTACTTTATAGTGAATATCTTGAGAGTTGGTTTAATACGAAGAAGCACAGTGTGGGTATTCAAACAGCAAAAGTGTTGAAAGGGTATCTAAACAGTCGCATCATTCCTTCTCTAGGCAATATCAAACTAGCTAAGTTAACATCATTGCATATGCAAAACTATGTCAATTCACTGCGAGATGAGGGATTAAAGCGAGGGACAATCGAGAAGATAATCAAAGTCATTCGGAATTCTCTTGAACATGCAATTGATTTAGAGTTAATAAGTAAAAATGTTGCAGTCAAAACAAAGTTGCCTAAAGCTGATAAGGAAGAGTTAACTGTGTGGAATGAACATGAAGTACAGTTGTTCTTAAAAGCTGCGCAGGATAGCAGGTATTCTATTGTCTTTCATATGGCTTTTGTGACTGGAATGCGACAAGGTGAATTGCTAGGGTTACGGTGGAAAGATGTTAATTTAGAAAAGGGACATTTGACTATTAGCCAAACGTTAAGTCATGATGGGAAGACGTTTTTGCTTGGAGGAAAGACAAAATCAAGTCTAAGAAAAATACTATTACCTGTATCAACAGTAGCAAAGCTAAAGAAGCATAGAGCAGTCGTATTGAAAGAGAAGCTGAGTCAAGGTGAAGAATACCAAGACAATGACTTGGTGATGTGTACTCCTTCTGGAACACCAATTAATCCTGCTAATGTTCGAAGAGGTCTAAATGCTTTGATTAAGAAAGCGGCTGTGCCAAAGATTCGATTTCACGATTTACGTCATACACATGCAACGCTGTTATTGGCTAAAGGTGTGAACGTGAAGGTGATTTCTGAGCGGTTAGGACACAGTAACATCAAAATCACATTAGACACTTATTCGCACGTATTGCCAACGATGCAAGAAGATGCAGTTAACAAAATAGAAGAGATTTTATAGGGAATGTGACCAATTCTGTGACCACTGACTTTATAGAGTATGAAAGTAAACAAATAAAAACCGCATCAAATGTTGATTTGACACGGTTTCTACAAATATGACCCCGGAGAGGCTCGAACTCACGACCTCCACCCTGTCAAGGTGGCGCTCTCCCTGCTGAGCTACGGGATCTTCAAAAATGCTTATGTAACAGCATCTTTTATGTTTAGGCTAAAGTAATTATATATAATTAACTGAAATTTTACAATATTTTTATATTAATCTTTTGAAAGGAAAGTATTTGGAATCACATTAGTAGTGTATTAAGGAATATATAAGTAGAAAGTTTAATTAAAAGTGGGTTCAAATAAAGCGGTTATATTATTTTTTTCGATACCAATCTAAAGGACCTTCATCACTTAAATCAATAAGAAAAGGGAATAAGAAGTGTAAAGGTAAGCTTAAAAATTCTGGCATAGCGTTCACAGTTTTCTTTGATAAATATTGCCTTCCGAAACAATACGGACAATCTTTTTCAAATGTCACGAGTATCGACCATACATCTTTTACTTTCCATTTCGTTTTACAATATGTACAACGCGCCATGAAGTTCCTCCTCTGTTTTAAATGTTTTCTAATATATTCCATTTAATTGTACTAAAGTCAAGTGTATTTGATGTGATAAAATGTGAGTTTTTTGTAAAAAGATAATAAAGCTCTATCACTTAAAACAAGCATACCCCCCGGTCTGAATTTAGGACGGGAGTATGCTTGTTTTAATTTTCGATACAGTGTACTTCATTGTACTCAACATATACCAATAAAGCTAAGGTTTATTCAATGATCGTGCCCGATTGGCGAGGACTAATTAAAGTTTCACTTTATGTCCAGCTGTTTACACATTGCCCAGATAACTTCGCGTTAAGTTTGGGAGAACAATTTTTCCGCTCTTACTGTATTTTTCGAATAACTCTGATAGGAGAAGAACAAAGTTTTTATACTCTCCGTCATTTTCTTTCGGAGCATAGGACGCTGATAAATTCCTTCCCAGAAAACCTTCATAATCAAAAAGTAAATCATTTTGATATTCTTTAAACTCGTACTTTCCATCTTTAAAAAAGCTGTTAAAAATTTCTGGCGTTTCCTCGATTCCACCGCTAAATCCTTTGAAATTCGGGCAGGTCTTCTGGCAAATTTCTGCATTCTCTTTAATAATTGGGCTAGTTACATCTCTACTATTCCAAACAAGAGCAACATGTGCTTTTTGTTTCAAAATCCGTTGGCATTCGATTTTGAAAGCTTCTTTATCAAACCAATGAAATGCTTGAGCAACAGTTACTAAATCTACACTATTTTCTTTTAAAGTGGTATGTTCGGCAGTTGCTTTTATTGATTGAAAATGAGAATATTGGCTTAACGATTGCTCTGCCATTTGTCTCATGTCATCATTTGGCTCAACTCCAATGACATGTAAACCACTTTCAAGCAGCTGGTGGCTAAATATCCCCGTACCTGAACCAATATCGGCGACAATCTGATTCTTATTCAGTTCGTTAGCCGAAAGCAAATAATCAATATATTCTTTAGGATAACTAGGGCGATATTTCGCATATATATCTGCCTTGTCAGTAAAATTTTCTGTTGTTTTCACAGTACTACCTTCTTTCCAGCAATATTATGTACAGAAATAGGAACCAAATAGTAATTTCCGCATCATTCTCTAAGTCTACAACGTAAAAGTTCATCTAAATGGAGCTGCCTTAGTGCTCTTATTCAAATTATACTATTTTGCGTGATATCTTCCAAAAGACCATAATTTTTATTCATCTAAATGGTCTAATTGTTGAATACTATGACCATTTGTATATCGTACGAGGTTTATGTAGGATAAGAGATTTCTATGTTTAATATCCAAATTGGCCAATATATCCTTTTTACAATTTACTTAAAATCATGTATAACAGAGATACAAGATTATTTCATAAATATTCAGAAGTAGAGGGAGAATTATTGTAATGGTAAGGAAAACGTTCAAGATGCGCGTATCTAGAAATAGAACGATTTCAATTAATGGCTCGATTCTTGATGTGGATGTTACACATGATGAGTTTTTACAAGAGTTTGTTGAGTGGGTCGATTCTAAAGGTTGGTCGTTTATGGGGATGACAGATGAGATTACACCTGAGGAAGCTAGTCAAAATTTAATAGATTCATTGATTGATGAGAAGGATAAGAAAGAATAATTCTTTCTTATTTTTTATTGTATATTTATGTTCTTCATCGTAAAAGTATGATATAGTAAAAAACAGTGAATGTTCTTCCAATTTAATACAAATTACATATAGATTGGTAGATTCAATTTTTAAACTGTGAGAGTATAGTGAAAAGGGAGAGTCATATGGTTAATTTTAAGAAAATTTTGGTTTTTATTACCGTTATTTGTTTGTTTTTTTTGACACCTATGACGTTACGTGCTGAGACGAATGTTGGAGTGAGTCCAGAACAAGTGGCACCACCACCTAAGGAAGGGCCAAATGTTTTTAGTCAGTTTGCAACTACGATTGATGCGAAAACCGGAGATGTTTTGTATGACAAAAACGCACATCATCGTGCATTTCCTGCTAGCATGACGAAAGTGTTAACGGCGATTTTACTTATGGAGCATACGAATCCAGAAGATCAGTTTACATTTTCACAATTAGCATTAGATCAGGAGAAGAGTAATTATCAAATTGAGTTTCAACCTGGTGAGACAATAAATAGAAATACTGCGCTTATGATTTTAATGGTGTTAAGTGCAAATGATGTGTCGTATGCGATTGCGGAGCGGATTGGTGGAAGTGTGGAGAATTTCGCTAATATGATGAATGAAAAAGCGAAACAACTAGGGGCGACAGATAGTCATTTTGTAACACCAAATGGATTACATGATCCGAATCATTATACAACTCCATTTGATATGGCTATGATTACGAGAGGTGTGCAAAAGTATCCTGAAATTTTACAAGCGATGAATACGAAAAGAACGACAGTTACGACATCTAGACAGACGGTGTCTATTTTTAATAAATCTACTTATTTTGAAAATCCATATAGTATTGGCGGTAAGACGGGTTTTACAAATGAAGCGCGCAATACGCTCGTTCTATTAAATGAGAAGGATGGAAATCGTATTATAAATGTAGTAATGGCTTCTCAAAGACCTGAAATTTATGAAGACTTGAAGCAGATGGCGGAATATTCTTTTGGTCAATTTGTGAAGCAAACTGTACTAGATAAACATAGTTGGCATCAAAAGACAACGTATTTAAATAAAGATATTGATAGCGAGCTTGAACAAAGTGCAGAACTGATGCTTAAGAAAGATGAAGGGAAAAATGTGAGAACGACCTTCCGTGCGGCTTCATTAGATAAAGATTCTTTGTATCATAAAGGAATTCATCGTGGTGAGGTAGTTGGGGCAGTTGATATTACGAAGAATAATCAAACAATTGCGACGGTAAATGTTCTTTCTAAAGAAGATGTTACTTTTGCGCTGCCTAAAAAAGATACGGTCGAGCCTGAAGTAAACGAATCAAACGTGAAAATAATAAGCATTGGGATAGGTGCTGCCATATTATTTGGAGCCATTTTATTTGTAGTGCTACGCCGAAATACAAAAGGAATAAAATCAGAAGAAAAATAAATTACTAGTTTAAAGGGCTGTGAAGAGACTTTGTCACAGTCTTTTTTTACATTAAAATTAACTAATAATTGTAAATTTTCTTATTGCATTTCCGTTTCGTTCGTTATATTATTTATTTGTGTTCTTGTTAAAGAACGTAAATGAATATTGCATACTTCAAATAATATAAAACAACGGAGAGGAAGAGAAACGATGAAATTAATTTGGAAGGTGATTAGCAACGTTATCTCATTTGTTTTATTTGCGTTGATGGTTTGCTTAGCTTTTGTAGTTATTTCTTCAAAAGCGAGCGGTGGTGATCCAACTGTGATGGGATATCAATTTAAGAGCGTTCTTTCAGGATCGATGGAACCAACATTTTTAACAGGATCAATCATTGCGATAGAGCCGAAGAAAGATGGTTCTAAATATCAAAAAGGTGATGTTATTACCTTTAAAGAGAAAGATGAAAAAATTATCACTCACCGTATTATTGGTGTGAAAGATACAAATGGAAAAGTAATGTATGAAACAAAAGGGGATAACAACAACGGCCCTGATTTAGAACCAGTGCTTGCGGAGAATGTCATTGGGAAATATGCAGATATTACAGTTCCTTATGCAGGGTATGCATTAAACTATGCAAATTCAAAAGCTGGAGCTGCTTTGCTTCTTATTATTCCAGGAGTCTTTTTACTAGGCTATTCCGCGATTTCTATTTTTAGTGCTATTCGTAGCATAGATGGAGAAAAGAAAGAGAAAAAAGTAGAACAATCCGTCTAGTTCGTTTGGTTATACTTTCCGGTTAGGAAGTTGACAAATATATAGATTAAGGGGATATGGACATGACTTTAAAGAAAAAATTAGGAATGGGTATCGCATCAGCAGTATTAGGGGCTGCATTAGTTGGCGGAGGAACATTTGCATTTTTCAGCGATAAAGAAGTGTCAAATAATACATTTGCGACTGGTACGCTTGATTTAGCGTTAAATCCATCAACAGTTGTTAATGTATCGAATTTAAAGCCTGGTGATACAGTTGAAAAAGAATTTAAATTAGAAAATAAAGGGACATTAGATATTAAAAAAGTACTACTAAAAACAGATTACAATGTAGAAGATGTGAAGAAAGATAATAAAGATGATTTTGGTAAACATATTAAAGTAACATTCTTAAAAAATGTAGACAAGCATGAAACAATCGTAAAAGAAACAACGCTAGATAAATTGAAGGGTGACACACTTACTGCGGTAAATAACGATTTAGCTGCTTGGTTCTGGGATGAAAAAGGTATTTCAGCAGGTAAATCTGATAAATTCAAAGTGAAATTTGAATTCGTTGATAATAAAAAAGATCAAAATGAATTCCAAGGCGATAAGTTACAATTAACTTGGACGTTTGATGCACAGCAAGGCGATGGTGAAACAAAATAATAAGGACAACAAAAAGAGACTATCAAAAGTGATAGTCTCTTTTCCTGCTAAAAGTGAAATGTAAAAAGAAACATAATTTTTATATCATTTTGTAATTCACTTTATTATAATAAAGATATAGTTCTTGATAAAGAACGAGTTGTTCGATAGGAGAGATTAAAATGCTGAAGCAACCTCGTAAATTCAAAAAGATGCTTATATTGCCATGTTTGTGTTCTATTACTTTTTATTTAGGCTCTCAAATGATGACTTATACAGAAGCAGCTTTCATTCATGAAACGAAAGTAGAGGCCACTATTTCTACAGCAAGTATTTTTCCAAAAACAGTTGATCAATTAATAGAACAAGCTAAGCAGCATAAGGAAGTCATTTTGCATGAGTATGAAGGGATGAAATCAAAAGAAACTGCTACCTCCACTCAAGAGTTAGAACAGGCGCTTGTTACATGGAAGCAAGGGCGTGAGAAAATAGTTGCTGAGAGAGAAGCGTTACAAAAAGTATATAAATCAATAGAAGAACCTTATAATCAAGTACAAGAAGAGTTAAAAGGAAATGCAACTGAATCGAATAAGCAAGTATTCTCGTATGTGAATGCTGGTTTTCATATAGTGAAAGAAAACTGTGAGTATGTTGATAAAGAAGTTAATTTACAGGTGATTGATAAACAAATTCAAGATTTTGAGAAGTTATTAGTAGATGAAACAGCAAAACAAGTGAGTGAGGCTGAGAAACAAAAGGAATTAGAAGAGAAGAAGAAACAAGAGGAAGCGAAAAAACTAGAAGAGAGTAAGAAACAAGAGGAAGCGAAAAAACTAGAAGAGAGTAAGAAACAAGAAGAAGCGAAAAAACTAGAAGAGAAGAAACAAGAAGAGGCGAAAAAACTAGAAGAGAAGAAGAAACAAGAAGAAGCGAAAAAGCTAGAAGAAAGTAAAAAACAAGAAGAACAGAAAAATAAAGATAGCAAGTAAATTATGGTAATATTTCAAAGTAGATAGGGATTATAAAACAAATAGGTGAGAGAGCACTATCACTCGCCTATTTTTCGTGACCTTTTTATTTTATTTAGCCACTTAGAGGGAATTAGACGGATGAAGGCTACTAATTAGTGGGGGATAGGTCAAAAAAACAACAATTTTTCTTTATTTCTCAAAACTTTACGGAAATTTCAAAATAATATTGAGAAATAAAAATAACTGAAAATATTAATAAATATGTGTTGTATTTATATAGGTATGTTCGTTATAATGAACATAAGGTTTTTAAAAAAGAACAAATATTAGCTTAGCTAATATAGCTTTAGTTATATCTCTTATTTTAAATAAGAGATAGCAATAAAAAATATAAAAAACAGCTAGGGGGAATTGATTGTGAGTCTGAAAAAGAAATTAGGTATGGGAGTTGCATCAGCAGCATTGGGGTTATCTTTAATTGGTGGAGGAACATTCGCTTACTTTAGCGATAAAGAAGTATCGAACAATACATTTGCAGCTGGGACGTTAGATCTTACATTAGACCCTAAAACGCTTGTAGATATTAAAGATTTAAAACCAGGGGATTCTGTTAAAAAAGAGTTCTTATTAAAGAATAGCGGTTCATTAACAATTAAAGACGTTAAACTAGCGACAAAGTATACTGTGAAAGATGCAAAAGGCGATAATGCTGGTGAAGACTTTGGTAAGCACGTTAAAGTGAAATTCCTTTGGAACTGGGATAAACAAAGTGAGCCTGTATATGAAACAACTTTAGCAGACTTACAAAAAACTGACCCAGATCTTTTAGCTAAAGACATCTTTGCTCCTGAATGGGGAGAAAAGGGTGGATTAGAAGCTGGTACAGAGGATTATTTATGGGTACAATTTGAATTTGTAGATGATGGAAAAGACCAAAATATCTTCCAAGGTGATTCATTGAATTTAGAATGGACATTCAATGCTAACCAAGAAGCTGGAGAAGAAAAATAATAAAAAAGCGGGTATCCCCCGCTTTTTTTTATAAAGAAAAAAGAAGTGCCGATTGTAAGCACTTCTTTCTATTTATTATTTTTGATCTTGCTTCCATTTTGTAAATTCAAGAAATTCACGAAATTGTTCTTTGGAGACGCCGGAGCTCATCGCATCTTTAACGAGTTGTGTCCATTCGGAGTCTAGGTGATTTTCCTTTGTTGTTTCATCATGAAGTAGAGTGTCAACTGGAATTTGTAGAACTGCTGCGATCTTTTCAAGAAACTGAATGGAAGGGTTTTTTTGTAAATTTCGTTCTATAGAACTAATGTAAGATTTAGCAACACCGGCTTTTTCGGCAAGTTCAGTTAATGAAATACCTTTTTGTAAACGCAGGCGTTTTATACGTTCTCCAATCATATTTGCGCACCTTTCTATCAATATGTCGTCGTCTTATGATGTCATTATTATAACATAAACTTCGCTAAAAAGAACAAACCTATTGAGCCTGGCTTGATGGTTTCGTACGTTGGAAAAAATGTTCGATATCTTGTAGAGCGATACCAGCGTCTAGAGCTTCAAGTATTAAATCAATCCATTCTTGATCCAATGCGTCAGTCTTATCTTTGTACAAATGTAATTCCTCCCTAATTATCGGTCATAACTGCTGCTACAGAATACGTGATAATGCAATCGGATTTTGTATTTTTATGTAGTGAATTATCAAATATTTTGTAGATAAAACAAAGATAAAATCCCCATTAAATTCCCTCTATGGAAATTATAAAGTTTCTGACAAATATTTTCAATATTTTCAGAAAACATTGTTGAATTGTGATATATTCGTATGCTAACTATGGAATTTTTACAAATATATTAAAAACATTACATAATATGACTAAATATTGAAAAAATATTGAATTTTTAATAAAATTCAATTTGTAATACATATTATTTATTAGGGGAGGAAATAAGGGATGAACAAGAAACCGTTCAAAGTGTTATCATCAATTGCTTTGACAGCTGTATTAGGCCTTTCGTTCGGAGCTGGTACTCAATCTGCATATGCTGAAACGCCTGTGAATAAGGCAGCTACGAGCCCAGTGGATGATCATTTAATTCCGGAAGAGCGTTTAGCAGATGCGCTAAAAAAACGTGGGGTAATTGATTCGAAGGCTTCAGAGAAAGAAACAAAGAAAGCTGTCGAAAAATATGTAGAGAACAAAAAGGGTGAAAATCCTGGGAAAGAAGTAACAAATGGGGACCCACTTACGAAAGAAGCATCTGACTTTTTAAAGAAAGTAAAAGATGCGAAAGCAGATACGAAAGAAAAATTAGACAAACCAGCAACAGGAACACCTGCAGCGACAGGCCCAGTTAAGGGTGGTCTAAATGGTAAAGTACCAACTTCTCCAGCAAAGGGAAAAGAATATAACGGTGAAGTTCGTAAAGATAAAGTACTCGTTTTACTTGTAGAGTACGCTGACTTTAAACATAACAATATTGATAAAGAACCTGGTTATATGTATACTGACGATTTTAACAAAGAACATTATGAAAAAATGTTATTCGGTAATGAGCCATTCGCATTAGAGGATGGTAGCAAAATCGAAACGTTTAAACAATATTATGAAGAGCAATCTGGCGGTAGTTATACAGTAGACGGAACAGTTACAAAATGGTTAACAGTTCCTGGTAAAGCTGCTGATTACGGTGCAGATGCTGCTACAGGTCATGATAATAAAGGACCAAAAGGACCACGTGATTTAGTAAAAGATGCATTAAAAGCAGCTGTAGATAGCGGTATTGATTTATCAGAGTTTGACCAATTCGATCAATACGATGTAAATGGTGATGGAAATCAAAAACAACCGGACGGTTTAATCGATCACTTAATGATTATTCATGCAGGTGTTGGACAGGAAGCGGGCGGTGGTAAATTAGGTGACGATGCAATTTGGTCACATCGCTGGACAGTTGGACCAAAACCATTCCCAATTGAAGGTACACAAGCGAAAGTTCCATATTGGGGCGGAAAGATAGCGGCATTTGACTACACAATTGAACCAGAAGATGGCGCAGTTGGTGTATTCGCGCATGAATATGGTCATGATTTAGGTCTTCCAGATGAGTATGATACAGACTATACTGGTCATGGTGAGCCAATTCAAGCTTGGTCTGTTATGAGTGGCGGAAGCTGGGCTGGTAAGATTGCAGGAACAACGCCAACGAGTTTCTCACCACAAAATAAAGAGTTTTTCCAAAAAACAATTGGTGGTAACTGGGCGAATATCGTAGAAGTAGATTACGAGAAATTAAATAAAGGTATCGGTCTAGCAACATATTTAGACCAAAGTGTTACGAAATCAGCAAGACCAGGTATGATTCGCGTGAACTTACCTGATAAAGATATAAAAACGATTGCTCCAGCATTTGGTAAGCAGTACTACTACAGCACAAAAGGTGACAATCTTCATACAACGTTAGAAACACCACTGTTCGATTTAACGAATGCAACGAATGCGAAATTTGATTTCAAATCGTTATATGAAATCGAAGCAGAGTATGATTTCCTTGAAGTACATGCTGTAACAGAAGATGGGCAAAAAACGCTAATTGAAAAACTTGGTGAGAAAGCAAATAGTGGAAATGCAGATTCGACAAATGGAAAATGGGTTGATAAATCATATGATTTAAGCCAATTCAAAGGTAAGAAAGTAAAATTAACATTTGAGTACATTACAGATGGTGGTTTAGCATTAAACGGTTTCCTACTTGATAATGCTTCATTAACAGTAGATGGTAAAGTAGTATTCTCTGATGATGCAGAAGGTACACCGCAATTTAAATTAGATGGTTTCGCAGTTTCTAACGGAACTGAGAAGAAAAAACATAACTACTATGTAGAGTGGAGAAATCATACTGGATCAGATAGCGCATTGAAATTTGCTCGCGGTCCAGAATATAACTCTGGTATGGTTGTATGGTATGCAGACTCAGCTTATACAGATAACTGGGTTGGTTTACATCCAGGACATGGTTTCCTTGGTGTAGTTGACTCTCATCCAGAAGCAATTGTAGGAACTTTAAATGGTAAACCGACAATTGACAGTAGTACACGATTCCAAATCGCTGATGCGGCGTTCTCATTCGATAAAACGCCAGCATGGAAAGTTGTATCTCCAACGCGTGGAACGTATACGTATAATGGCTTAGCAGGTGTGCCGAAGTTTGATGATTCGAAAACGTATATTAATCAACAGATTCCAGATGCAGGACGTATTTTACCGAACCTTGGCCTAAAGTTTGAAGTAGTAGGACAAGCTGATGATAATTCTGCAGGTGCTGTTCGCTTATATCGTTAATACAGTAAAACTACCGAGAGATTTTCTTTCGGTAGTTTTTTGTGAGCAATGAATTTTATATAAAAGAAGAAATTATATATAATGTAACTTTACGAATAGAAATTTATTATATATGAAGTCTATATAAATAATGAAAGAATTGGATAAAAATAGTGGGGGAAGGTGAATAAATGAGCGTTTCTTCTATTGTAAATAAACAAAAGGAATATTTTTATAATGGCCATACGCGAAGTGTAGCAGTGAGAAAGAATAATTTGAAGAAGCTTTATGAAGGCATTCAGCGTTTTGAAGAAGAAATATTTCAGGCGTTGAAATTAGATTTAAATAAGTCAGTTCATGAGTCCTTTACAACGGAAGTTGGGTATGTATTAAAAGAAATTTCCTTTCAATTGAAGTATATTTCATCGTGGAGTAAACCAAAGCGAGTTCGAACAGCACTCACTCATTTTGGATCAAAGGGGAAAGTAGTGCCCGAACCGTACGGTGTGACGCTTATTATTGCACCTTGGAACTATCCGTTTCAATTAGCAATTGCACCACTTGTAGGAGCGTTGGCAGCTGGAAATACAGTTGTTTTAAAGCCGTCAGAGTTAACGCCAAACGTTTCAAAAGTGCTTACGAGAATGTTAGAGGAATTATTCCAAGAAGAGCTTGTAGCGGTAGTAGAAGGCGGTGTAGAAGAGAGTACGGAATTGTTAAAGGAACCATTTGATTATATTTTCTTTACAGGTAGTGTCGGTGTTGGAAAAGTTGTGATGGAAGCTGCTGCGAAGGAGTTGACGCCACTTACGCTAGAACTTGGCGGAAAAAGTCCGTGTATTGTACATAAAGATGCGAAAATAGATGTAACAGCAAGACGAATTGTGTGGGGGAAGTTTTTAAATGCAGGGCAAACGTGTGTAGCCCCGGATTATATGTATGTGCATGCTTCCGTGAAAGAACAGTTAATCGAGGCATTACGACACGAAATTGCGGAGCAGTATGGCAAAGAGCCACTGCATAATGATAATTACGTGCGAATTGTGAGTGAGCGTCATTTTGAACGATTATGTCGATTTTTACAAGATGGTCAAGTCGTAATTGGCGGGAACTATAAGAAAGATACATTACATATTGAACCGACAGTAGTAACGAACATTACATGGCAAGATGCGGTTATGGAAGATGAAATTTTTGGTCCGATTTTACCAATTGTAGAGTACGACAACATAGAAGAAGTAATTGACACAATTCAGCAACATCCAAAGCCATTAGCGTTATATGTATTTTCTGAAGATAAAGAAGTACAAAAGAAAGTGACGAGTAATATTTCATATGGCGGAGGCTGTATTAATGATGTTGTCTATCATCTTGCAACGCCATATTTACCTTTTGGGGGTGTCGGTAGTAGTGGA
This sequence comes from Bacillus sp. SH7-1, assembly GCF_008042405.1. Classification (NCBI taxonomy): domain Bacteria; kingdom Bacillati; phylum Bacillota; class Bacilli; order Caryophanales; family Bacillaceae; genus Bacillus; species Bacillus sp. SH7-1. Next base: position 57,278 of record NZ_QNUD01000010.1, on the reverse strand, counting down.
TTAGGGAGTTATCATGGGGAAGAAAGTTTTCGGACTTTTTCACATTATAAAAGCATTTTAGCCCAATCTACGGCATTTGATATGAAAATTCGTTACTCTTCTACAAAAAGTGCTTTAAAATTCATACGAAAGTTGTTAAAATGATGATGGTGTTTATCAGTAGGCGTAGCCGTATGATAATAGCCCCTTCGCAATGGAAGGGGTTTTTCTGTTCGACGTTATGTATCGTGCGAAAATGAATCAAACATACTACATAAAGAATAGAAGCGAACGCTTGTTAAATAATCATTTTTGTTTGGATCGAAACGAAAAATAGTCTATAGAACATAAATATTTATTCATGAATATAAAAATTTAAATTTAAGGTAGATAGGACGGGAAAATGAAAAAGATTATTAAAGTTGAAGCAGTAGAAAAACATTTTGGAAATCAAGTGATTATCCCACCTCTTTCTTTAGATATTAAAGAAGGAGAATTTTTAACAATTTTAGGACCGAGTGGTTGCGGGAAAACGACGTTACTTCGTATGATCGCAGGTTTTGAAACTCCAACTAAAGGGAATCTTTTATTAGATGATGAAAAGATTAACGATTTGCCACCGTACAAGCGTCATATGAATTTAGTGTTCCAACATTATGCGCTATTCCCACATATGAATGTGGAGAAAAATATTTGTTTCGGTATGAAAATGCAGAAAGTACCGGCAGCAGAGCAGAAAGAGCGTGCTGAAGAGGCAATGCGTTTAACGCAGTTACTTGAGTTCCGTAATCGTAAACCTGCGAAGCTTTCTGGTGGACAGCAGCAGCGTGTAGCAATTGCGAGAGCGATTGTAAATAACCCGCGTGTATTATTACTAGATGAGCCACTTGGGGCGTTAGACTTTAAGTTAAGAAAAGACTTGCAACGTGAATTGAAAAACTTACAACGTAATTTAGGAATTACGTTCATATATGTAACTCACGATCAAGAAGAAGCGATGAGCATGAGTGATCGTATTGTCGTTATGAATAAAGGACATATTGAACAAATCGGAACGCCGAAAGAAATTTACAATAAGCCAAAAACGATGTTCGTTGCAACATTTATCGGTGAAAATAATATTGTGAAAAACGGGGAAGGCTATGTAGCAATTCGCCCTGAAAACGTAAAGGTACGTTCGGTTGAAGAGCCGATTTTAAAAGAATACCATCTTGGACATATTGAAGATATTGAGTTTGTTGGAAATATGGAAAAGCTGTATGTACGTGACGAGAAAACATCAGAATTACTAATGGCATATCAAACTGCTGAAGAAGCAACGCAGTGGAGCATTGGAGATAATGTATACGTAGGCTGGGAGCAAGAGGACGAGGTGACCTTAAATTGAAAAAAGGGAAATTACTCGCACTACCTACAGTCGCGTGGCTGTTAATCTTCTTCCTAATTCCCCTTCTGTTTGTATTGGCATTTGCCTTCATGCAGCGCGGAGCATATGGGACAGTGGAAATGCAATTTACATTAGAAAACATAGCACGTGTATTTGACCCATTATATATGGGGACGTTATGGGAAACAGTGAAAATTGCGGTTATTACCACAGTAATATGTTTACTGATTGGTTATCCATTTGCATATACAATTACAATTGTTGATCGCAAATATCGTTCGATTCTTTTATTATTGGCAACGATCCCGTTTTGGATTAACTTCCTTGTTCGTTCATACGCATGGATTGTTATTTTACGTTCACAAGGTCTTGTAAACACATTGCTATTGAAGCTAGGTATTATTAGTGAACCTTTAAATTTACTATATAATACACCTTCTGTAATACTCGGAATGGTATATTCTTTATTACCATTTATGATTTTACCAGTGTATGCAGCGATTGAGCAGCTTGATAAGCGTAAGCTAGAAGCAGCTTATGATTTAGGGGCAACACCAGTAAAGGCATTTTGGAATGTTACAGTACCAATGACGATGTCAGGGATTGCTACGGGTTCTATTTTAGTGTTTGTTTCTTCTATCGGAATGTTTGTTGTATCAGACGTTATGGGTGGATCGAAAGTAGCATTAATCGGAAACGTAATTCAAAATCAATTCTTAGGAGCGCGTGATTGGCCGTTTGGATCTGCGTTATCTATGATTGTTGTTCTATTCTCTGTTCTGTTAATTTACTTATATTATCGTGCAACGAAAGTATATAAATATGATGGGAACGGGGGGGAATAGGCAAAGATGAAGAAGTTTTTAGTTTCTTATTCTTGGTTAATTTTATTGTTCTTGTATTTTCCAATGATGGTTTTAATGGTGTATTCCTTCAATGATTCTCGCATTAATGCGGAATGGGAAGGATTCACATTCCATTGGTATACAGACTTATTTCAAAAACAAGATGTTATTGATGCGTTTGTAAATAGTATGACGATTGCGGTCGTAACGACGATTGTAACGACTGTTCTTGGTGTGATTTTCGCAATTGCATTACATCGTTATAAATATCGTTATGAAGGTGCTATTAATGGTCTTGTGTATTTACCAATTTTAATTCCTGATATTTTAATGGGATTATCTTTACTCATTTTATTTAGTCAATTAGGTATGGAACTTGGTAAAACAACAATTATTATTGCACACATTACATTTAGTATTTCATTTGTTGTCGTTATTTTAGCAGCACGCCTTTCTGGTATGGGACGTGATTTAGAAGAGGCTGCGAATGATCTAGGAGCAACGCCGTGGCAAACGTTTCGTTATGTAACGTTCCCAGCAATTGCACCAGGAGTTATTTCAGCCGCATTATTAACATTCACATTATCAATTGATGATTTTGTAATTAGTTTCTTCGTATCAGGACCAGGATCAACAACATTGCCATTATACATTTACAGTATGGTTAAGCGCGGAGTATCACCAGAAATTAATGCACTTTCTACAATTTTAATTGTAGCTATCGTAGGATTAATGGTTCTATCTGAAATCTTCCGTAACAAAGGTGCAGATGGTGAAGAAAACTCTGGAGGACACCTTCCTTTATAATACGAACGATATAGAAAGTACGAGGGGGTAATAAACCGATGAAATTAATGAAAAGATTAGCCGGCGCGGCAATTAGCTTTAGCCTTGTTGCTGGTGTACTTGCTGGTTGTGGTGAAAAAAAAGAAGAGTTAAACATTTATAGCTGGGCTGACAATTTTGATGAGCAAGTGCTAAGAGATTTTGAAAAGAAATATAACGTGAAAGTTAACTATGATAAGTACGCAAGTAATGAAGAAATGCTTGCGAAATTACAAGCAGGTGGCGCGAAGTATGATTTAATTCAGCCGTCTGATTACATGGTTAAAACAATGGCGAAAATGGATTTATTAGCGCCGTTAGATAAAAAGAATATCCCGAATATCGAAAATATGGTTTCTAATTTCAAAACACCTGCGTTTGATCCCGAGAATAAGTATTCTCTAGTATATACTTGGGGCGTAACAGGTATTGCATACAATAAAAAGTATGTGAAGGAAGCACCTACAAGCTGGGCTGACCTATGGAACGAGAAATATAAAGGGCATGTAACTTTATTAAATGATTCTCGTGAAGTATTAGGAATGGGTCTTAAGAAGCATGGATTCTCAAACAGTACGAAAGACGATGCACAGTTAAAGACAGCAGCAACTGATTTACAGAAGCTACTTCCAAACTTATTAGCATTTGATACAGATAATATTAAACAAAAATTCATTACAGAAGATGCTTGGATCGGAACAGTTTGGTCTGGAGATGCAGCATTTATCGCAAAAGATAATAAAGATGTAGAGTACGTTGTACCAAAAGAAGGCGGCACAATTTGGGCTGATACGTTAGCAATTCCAAAAGGTGCAAAAAATAAAGAGCTTGCAGAAAAGTTTATGAACTACTTATTAGATGAGAAAGTAAGTGTGAAAAACTACGAGTCAATTGGATACAGTAATCCTAATGAAAAAGCTCATCCTCTTCATAGTAAAGAATATCGTGATAACCATATGATTTTCTTAACGAAAGAAGAATTAGATCGTACGGAATGGCTTGTTGATGTAGATGATAAGCTAAAAGACTATGATCGTTACTGGACAGAATTAAAAACAAAAGGTAAATAAGTAAGAAAATGCGGTTTCTAAAGTAGAAATCGCATTTTTTCATAGTAGTAGGAGGAAATCGTTTGAAAAAGAAGTTACATCAATATGAGCTAGTATGTATCGGTTTATTACTTGCTGTTTTTAGCATTGTTGCTTGGCGAGTACATGCTGGTGGCGTTACAGTGATGGATACATATGTCCGAGGATTAGTAAAAGGATTACAAACAGAAGGTTCGCTTACATTTTTCTCACACTATACAAAATTAGGGTCTGCCATTGGGATTGTAACTACGCTCGTTATAAGTTTACTTGTTTTTTGGAGAAAACGTTATTATGCTGCGATGATCGTGTATCCAATGGGTATTTTAACAACACATCTTGTGAATAAAGGGATAAAAGAAATTGTGAAAAGGGAGCGTCCGTCGTTAAATGAAGCATTTGATGCGCTTGGGTATAGTTTCCCTAGTGGGCATGCAATGTTATCTATTATGACATTCGGATTTCTTGCTTATATCATTGCGGCAAATTTGAAAAATGTGACTGGGAAATATGTTATAACGATTTTGATAGGAATAGTAATTGTATCGATTGGATTAAGTAGAGTTATTTTAAATGTACATTACCCAACTGATATTTTAGCAGGTTATTGCGTAGGGGGGATTTTGTTACTTATGGCGATTTATTGCCATCGTTTACTTACCGAGAGATTGGGGCTTAATAAAGAAAGATAAAAAACGTCTGGAAAAACTATCATTATAGTGTTTCCAGACGTTTTTTGTTTGCATGAAGATGTGATACAGTATAAGTGACAATTGAATTATGTAAAGTAGGTGAAAATGTGTGAAAACAAATGTACATAAAGTAGATAAGTGGGGAAAGTTAGGAGCGTTTTTGTATCAGTTTCGTTATACAGTAATTGTAGCATTATTATTGGTTGCGATAGCACTTGGTATTTTTGCTCCAAAGCTACCGGGAGTATTAGGTGGCGATGGCTTTCAAACAGAAGGGGACTATCAAAAAACGAAAGAAATTTTAGATAAAGATTTTAAGCGGTCTCAAGATACGCTCCTACTCGTTTTTGAAAAAAATAAGGGTGTTTCACATGAGGAATTTCAAAAGCAAGTAGAGGGAATTGTAAAAGGTGTACAAGAGAAAGAGACATATGAATCTTTCCATCATCCAGTGCAAAATAAAGAAATGTTACAAGATGATATCGGCTATGCGACAATTTTATTTTCCGGGAAAACAAATAAGGAACGAATGGAAACGACATTACAATTTGCTGATAAAATCGAAAAGGAAAGTAATGCAGCATTAAAAGTAACACCTACAGGGTTTCCAAAAATTAATCAAGAGATTAATGAAAGAACGCAAAATGATTTAAAAGTAGCAGAGATGATTGGGTTACCGATTGCATTCCTCGTATTACTATTTTCATTTGGTAGCCTTTTGGCATCTATTTTACCAATTGTAAATGGGGCACTTAGTGTTATTAGTACGATGGGCATATTATACTTTATAGGTAGCGATAAAGAACTATCTATCTTTGTGCTAAATGTTGCACCGATGATCGGACTTGCGCTATCTATTGATTTTGCACTATTATTTGTAAATCGCTTTCGAGAGGAAGTTGCAAAGCGAACGGTAAAAGAAGCGATTGCAATTACATATCAGACAGCGGGGCGCGCGATCGTATTTTCAGGATTATGTGTATTTGTTGGATTATCCGGCTTGTTTTTCTTTAAGATTGATTATATTCAGTCTGTCGCAATTAGCGGAATGATTGTTGTGATTATGAGTATTTTATTTTCACTCACACTTCTACCAGCGCTATTATCATTAATTGGTAAACGAATATTAAAAAAGAATCAAGTAGCACATAGGCCGGCAAAGGCGTGGCGTAAATTTGCACAATTTGTAATGAAACATCCAATTGCGATGATTATTGTTGTTACAACATTTATTGTTATTTGCTTATTACCATTACGTACAGCTAATTTGCAGTTCCCTGACGTGGAAGCTCTACCTAAACAAAGTGATACAAGAATTGCATATGAAAAATACGAAGAAGCATTTAATGAAACTGCAAAAACACATGCTGATGTTACATTAGTGGTAGAGACGAAAAAAGATATGAAAGAAAAAGAAAGTTTACAAAAGGTAGAAGAAGTCGTTCAAAAGTTAAAAGATGATAAGAAAGTATATGAAGTAAGAAGCATATACGACGGGTTAATTGGTATGAAAGCAGATCAAGTTGCTGGATTATTAGAGTCGCCAGAAGCAGCGAAACTAGCTCCTGTATTTGAAGCATATACGAAAGAGAATAAGACTACGATAGAAATCTTCTTGAAAACGAAACCGCGTACTGAAACTGCTAAACAGTGGGTTCGTGATTTTAAACAAAACTATAAAGAAATGAATGTTACGTATTATCTAGGCGGAATGACGACGTTCCAACAAGAGTTAGAAGATGAAATTAAAGATAAAGTTGCGATTGGTATGTCTGTTATATTTGGATCGACCTTCGTTATATTATTATTTGCATTTCGATCTATACTCATTCCGATTAAGGCGATTATTATGAATATACTTAGTTTAAGCGCAACAATTGGAATTGTTGTTTGGTTATTTGAAGGTGGACATTTTGGTTTAGAAGCGAGTCCAGTTCTATTTGTCTTACCAATCTTCATTTTCGGCCTCGTCTTTGGGCTTAGCATGGATTATGAAGTCTTTCTTATTTCGCGTATTCATGAACTGTATGAAGAAACAGGAGATAATGATCAAGCAACGTTAGAAGGACTTGTGTCAACAAGTAGAATTATTACGTCCGCCGCATTAATTATGATAGTTGTTACCGGTGCGTTCGCCTTTACTGATATTTTACCAGTACGGCAAATGGGGCTTGGTGTTGCATTAGCGATATTCCTTGATGCAACAATTATTCGTCTTATGCTCGTACCAAGTTTAATGAAATTGTTTGGAGACTGGAACTGGTGGTTACCATTTCGAAAGAAAAAAGAAAAATCATCATAAAAAATACTCATCTATAAGATGAGTATTTTTTATGAATAGCAAGACCTACATTTTGCAAATAGTATGTGATAAGAACATTACATATTAAGTAGGTGAAGGCAATGTTTCGTTATTTTAAGTTTAAGTTAAATGATACAGTACAGTTTGCAGAAAACGATGGGCATATGTATCGCATTGTCGGTTATCGGTTAGAAAAAGGATTTTATCCAAAAGATGAATGGACTCATATCATTTATGAATTGCTTAGAGATTTTGATGGGTATACGATGGATGCGGAAGAAGAGGAACTTGTAAAGGTCATTCAAGTAGAGGATGAGTATTACAAAATACAAGAAGTATCGGGCTATCGTTATCCAGTAAAAATGAAGCAAAAACAACAAGTGATGAAAGTAGAAAAGATGGATGACTTATTAGATACGTATAATGACTATAAAAGACTGGCGGATTTCTTTAAAGATTTATCTTATGAACAAAAAGCGGAAGAAGTATTGCAGGAAATGAAAAGACGTAGAGCATGAGGGGGCAGTCTACTATAAGGCTGTCCTCTATTTTTGACGGTGCATCAAATTGTATTTTCCGTTACAATGAGAGAATCAATAGAAATAAGGTGATACAGTATGGAAACGAAGAAAAAGGGCGAATGGTGCGAAATTACTGTTCCAGCGAAATGGAATGGTATAAGTATTGATTCGTTATTAAAAATAGAATGGGAAATACCGAAAAAGTTGTTACATCAGCTTCGTATGGAAAAAGGTGTTACCGTTAACGGGGAACAGAGAAGATGGAATGAGCTTTTAAAAGAAGGCGATAAGTTACAAGTTCATATGTTTATGGAGGAAGAATACGGTGTAGAGCCTGAATATGGTGAATTAGATGTAGTATATGAAGATGATCACGTACTCATTGTAAATAAGCCTGAGAAGATGGATACGCATCCTGCTGAAAAAGGTGGAACGGGAACACTTGCAAATCTTGTTGCTTTTCATTATCAAGTGCAAGGTTTAGAGACGAAGGTTCGTCATATTCATCGATTAGATAAAGATACGACAGGTGGTGTCGTATTTGCTAAGCATAGAATTGCTGGTGCAATTATGGATCGTTTATTAATGGAACGAAAAATTAAAAGAACATATGCGGCGCTTGTGGAAGGGAAAGTAAAAAAGAAGCAAGGAACAATTGACGCAGCTATTGGAAGAGATCGCCATCATGCGACGAGACGACGTGTTTCTCCGAAGGGAGACCAAGCTATAACATATTATAAAGTAGAGAAGTATTTTAAAAACCAAAATGCTACGCTCGTCACGTTACAATTAGAAACAGGTAGAACGCATCAAATTCGTGTTCATATGAGCCATAACGGTAATCCGTTAGTTGGAGATGTATTATATGGTGGACAAACGAAATATATGTCGGGGCAAGCGTTACATGCGATGAAGATAAACTTCTTACATCCAATTACGAAAGAAGAAATTGAAGTTGATGTATCATTTCCTACGAAATTAAATAATACAATGAAGGAATTTCAAAGAATGAATGCATAAAGTGTAAGTTTAAATTTGAGAAAAGTAGATTTTTGCAGGATTTTCTCTAAAAGAAGCGAAGCCGTTAAGAGAAAAGAGAGGTGAGAATCACTTGATCAAATATAAATATATACTAGGAATATTTTTCGCTTGTCTTTTAGTTACTCTATGTCTCTATCCATATTTACCGAATCAGATGGCAGTACATTGGAATGAAAATGGTCGGCCGAATGAGTTTGTGAGTAAACAAATTGTTATAGCACTTATTCCTTGTCTTATTATTTTCTTACATGGATTGATGTATATTATTTCACATAATATATATAAGTTTAATGAAGACGAGCATGTCATTATAAGTGGATTTCTAAAGACGATTACTTTATTTATGTTGTTTATCCATATGCTCATTCTCTTTATTAATTTTGGAAGCATGATATCCTTTCAAACAGGACTAACAATTGGGATTAGTATGTTTCTTTTTATGCTTAGTAAGGCGTTTAAAAAAGTTCAGAGTACGGAAAAAGACCCAATCAAATTAAAAAAGATCCGTTTAGTGAGTAGGCGGATTTTTCAAGTGATGGCATGTAGTATATTGTTTTCATTGTTTTTGAACTTGAAATGGGGATTTTATGTGTTACTTAGCGTAATAAGTGGTGGTTCTATTTTGTTTATGTTCTATGCTTTATACTCATACATAATAGAAAGTTATGAAACGTAAAAAAGAGTCTTCTCATTATGGGAAGACTCTTTTAATCTATTTACTTCGTAATAAATTGTTGTGTCCAGTAGTTGCCGCTTTCTACATAGCCAACACCGATGTGAGTGAAGCCATTATTTAAGATGTTTGCACGGTGTCCAGCACTGTTCATCCAAGCTTGTACTACTTCTTCAGGTGTACGTTGGCCTTGAGCGATGTTTTCACCTGCAGATGTATAAGAAATACCAAATTTCTTCATCATGTCAAACGGAGACCCGTATGTAGGGCTGTTATGATCAAAGTAGTTATTTTTTTGCATATCTTCAGATTTAATGCGTGCTACTTTGCTTAATTCAGTGTCGATTTTTAAAGCTGGTAAACCTTGTTTTGCACGCTCAGCGTTTGTTAATTCAACAACACGTTGTTCGAACTCGCTTAAAGATTTTGCTTCTTCAGCAGGCTTTTGCTCAGCAGGTTTTTGTTCAGCAGGTTTTTGAGTATTGTTGTTTTCAGCAGGCTTTTGAGCTTCTGGTTTTTGAACTTCTTCAGCAGGCTTTTGCTCAACTGGTTTTTGCTCAGCAGGCTTTTGAGTTTCTGGCTTAGCTGTTGGTTGCTCAGTTACAACATTTTCAGTAGGTTGTTGACCAGGAATAATGCAATTTGGTTGGAAGTTTCCTTGTTGCCATTGTGCTAATGACTCAACGCCCATAGATTGTAAGAATGCTTGTAATTCTTGTTGGCTCATTTGTTTCATCATTACTTTTGAATGCTGAATATTTTGAACCTTGATATTAGATGGTTGTACTGTTGCAGCTTGTGCATCTAAAGAAGATACTCCTAAAGTAAGAGCTGTTGCAGCAGCTACAGATAATAAAACACGCTTTTTCATGATGTGTGTCCCCCTATATAAAGTTTTAATTTGTTTTCACACGATTTGTTTTTGACAGCCTGTCTGACTGACAAATTCATCGTAGCACACAATTTACGAGAAAAAAGATGGAAAAAAATTCATAGACTTTAAAATTACCTAATTTATCCTAAGGAGAGGAAAGAGGAGAAATAAGAGAAACATAGAGTATAAAAGGAATTTTCAGCATTTTTATACTTGGTGTTAAGAGTGATTTTTTGGATAAATATACCTATATTAAAAATGAGGAATCCCATTGTATCAATGGTTTGAGCATTTTTTTGAGGAATATAATGGATTGATTTTTACAAAACTGTAATGTTTCTGTTGTTCTTTTTTATAATAAAGTAACATATTTTTAATGTTGTAGCGGACAAAAAAGCGGCTATCTCTTTACATAGACGAAGGAGATAGCCGTTTTCCTATTATTACGTATGTTACGAGTTATTACGAGTTGGTTTCAATTGCTTCTAATAGTAAATCTACAATGTGAATTCCTCTCATTTTATGAGAAATGCCTTCGCGCTCAATACCTAGTTTCATTTGTAATAGACAACCTGGATTTGCAGTAACGATGGTTGCTGCGTCTGTTTCATCTACACGGTCCATTTTGTAATCTAGAAATTCCATTGATAACTCTGAATGAACAATATTGTAAATACCAGCAGAACCACAGCAGCGGTCCGCATCTTTCATTTCACGGTATGTTGCGCCTTGGATTGCTTCTAATAACATACGAGGTTCAGAAGATGTTCGCATAACATTGCGTAAGTGACAAGAGTCTTGATACGTAATAATTTGCGGCGTGAGTCGTAAGTCGTTTCGTTTATGGAAATCTAGTTCTACTAGAATAGCAGTAATATCTTTAATTTTAGAAACAAACTGCTTTGCACGTTCAGCCCACTGTGGATCATCTTTTAAAAGATAATCGTAGTCTACGAGGTAAGCCCCACAACCACCAGCATTCGTAATAATATAGTCGATGTTTAAATCTTCGAATGCTTTTATATTGCGTTTCGCTAATTCTTTTGCTCCACTTTTCTCACCAGCATGCCCATGTAATGCCCCGCAGCAACTTTGTGTTTTCGGAATAACGATATCACAACCGGCTAACTGAAGAAGTTTCATCGTTGCGTTATTTGTTTCTAAAAACATCGTATCCATTAAACAACCTGTGAAGAATGCAACTTGTTTCTTCTTTGTACTTTCAGCGGGTAAAAATTCAGGACGATCTTTCATTGCTTTCATTTTAGGGACTTTTGGTAAAACAAGATCCATCGTTGCAAGTGTTTCAGGGAATAACTTCATAACCCCTGTTTTATGTGTTAGCGTTTGTAAACCAGAACGCTGATAAAATCCAATTAATCCTGTTAATGTTCTCATTCGATTTTGATGCGGAAATAGTCCTTCAAACACGACTTTACGAACAGCTCTCACTGGCATTGAGAACTTTTTATTTTGATTAATAATATCACGGGCTTCTTCTAATAAATGGCCATAATTCACACCAGATGGACAAACAGGTTCACAAGCACGGCAGCCAAGGCAAACGTTTAATGTGTTTTCAACATCTTCATCTGGCTCAATTAAACCGTCAACGACCGCTTTCATTAATGCGATACGTCCTCGTGGTGAATGTGATTCTTTATATCCAGATTGAATGTAAGTAGGGCAAGTTGGTAAACAGAAACCGCATCGCATACAATTTAGTAGTTCGTCTTCACTTAATCGTTCTTTAAATTCTTTTTGAATGTTTTCTTTATTTAATGTTGTCATCGCTCAACCACCACTCTTTTGCGAGTGTCCTTCGCGAACATCTTTCCTGGATTCATAATGTTATTTGGATCGAAGGCTCGTTTAATTCCCTGCATAGCAGCAATACCTTCTTTACCTAATTTCATTTCTAAATACGGAGCTTTCATCGCGCCAACACCATGTTCACCAGTGATCGTGCCACCAAGTTCGATTGCTTTCGCAAATATTTCAGCAAAAGCTTGTTCAGCTCGGTGCATTTCTTCTTCGTTGCGAGCATCTGTCATACAAGTTGGGTGTAGGTTGCCATCGCCAGCATGCCCAAACGTACAAATAGGAATATTATATTTTTTGGCAATGGCATTAATAGCTTCAACCATCGGAGCAATCTGTGAGCGTGGTACTGTTGCATCTTCTAATATTGTAGTAGGCTTTAATCTTGCAAGTGCTGATAGTGCACTACGACGAGCCGTCCGAAGTGCATCTGCTTCCGCTTCATCTTTTGCAACGCGAACATCGACCGCGTTCATAGAGCGGCAAACGTTAGCCATTTTTTCAATATCGCGATTGACAACTTCAGGTGGACCATCTTGTTCAATTAATAAGATTGCTTTTACATCAGTTGGTAAACCGATTTGTGCAAATTCTTCTACTACTTCAATTGTCGGCTGATCTAAAAACTCAAGTGTCGCTGGAATGATTTTATTTGCAATAATAGAAGAAACAGCACGTGCAGCTTCGTTAATATCTTCATATAGTGCAAGCATCGTTTTCTTTGTTTCAGGCATAGGAACAAGTTTTAATATGGCTTCAGTTACGACGCCAAGCGTTCCTTCAGAACCAATAAATAAACGAGTTAAATCGTAACCAGCTACATCTTTTGCTAATTTACCACCAGTACGAATAATATCGCCATTTGGTAGGACAAGTTCAAGACCCATCACATAATCACGTGTTACGCCATATTTTAATCCGCGTAATCCACCTGAGTTTTCATTAATGTTACCGCCGATTGTAGAAATTTTCATCGAGCTTGGATCTGGTGGGTAAAATAAACCTTTTTCTTCTACCGCTTTAATAATATCAAGCGTAATAACACCAGCTTGTACAGTAATTGTTAAATTCTCTTCATCAATTTCTAAAATGTTATTCATATGGCGGAAGATAAGGACGATACCGCCTTCAAGTGGACATGTCCCTGCGCAAAGATTTGTTCCAGAACCACGAACATATACAGGAATTTTGTGAGTGTTACATACTTTTAACACCTCAGCTACTTCATTTGTATTACGAGGAGCAATGACTGCATCAGGCATCGCTTGGAAGTTTGGAGTGGCATCATAACTATACGTTAAACGCCCCATATTGGATGTATCTACATTATCTTCGCCAACAATGGATACGAATGAATGAATAATTTGCTTTTCTAACATTGGAAATCCCCCTCAAACTGTTAACGTAATTAGTCATAATAAAAAACGTTGTCACAGTGCTTTCATTATAATGATAAAAAAGTCGGGGGATTCTTTCTATGTATGATCATCTAAATATTAATCTATTTTATCGCTCTTTTTTGTTTGATTATCCAATAAAAGGAGCGAGAAGTATAAAATATTTAAGTCTTTGAATTCTTTCGGGTCAAGTCCTGTAAGCTCATCAATCTTTTTAAGCCTGTAATGCAATGTGTTAATGTGTATGTGTAATTGCTTCGCTGTTTGTTTATAGGATTGGTTATAATCGATAAATAAGCGTAAAGTGTGCATAAGCTCAGGCGATGATAGTATGTTTTCGATGGTGCGCCTTAGAAACTGTTCCCGCGTTTCAGCAGAAATATCTTGTAAGCACATTTCTAAACGTAAATCTTCATTAAATACAATTTTTTTCGTTTCAAGTGATACGGAAAGAGCTTGTAATGCTTGTTCGTATGATAAGTTCATATTGTTTGGCGTAACGGATTGTCCAATCCCAATATATAAAGGAATAGAAAATAAAGTTTCACAGTCTTGTTTTAGTCGTTTTAAAAATTGATACGTTTGCTCTTTGGAGTTTGTGGCTGTAAATAAAATAAATCGATCATTTCCCCAGCGAACAAATAGGTGTTCCTTTGTTAATAGATTGCGTACGTGTTGCCAAATTTTACGCTGAAGCATCGTGTCATTTTGATCGATAGAGAACAAAATAAGTTGTTTCTTCTTATATAAATCAATACCAAGTGTTTTTGCGCGATCGAGAAAGCTTGGAGACCAGTCTATATTTTGAAGCCAATCAAAGACAAATGCTTCATAAGAACGGTGTTCAAGTTCTAGTTGTTCTAAAAAGTAGTTTTCATGAATGAGTAGTTCGGTCATTTTACGTAATATTTCTCCGTATTGTGAAATGTTTTCAGGTTCGCCTGTAATTCCAATGACACCAATTACTTCGTCATGGAATAGTAAAGGGAGGTTCATACCGGCCTTTACGCCATGCAAACGTCGTTCATCATCTTTTGTAATAATGACAGTTTTCTTTTGTTTCGCACAGCGGAGTGCGCCTTCATGAAATTGGCCGATTCTTTCTATATCTGTACTTGCGATAATGACGCCTTGTATATTAATGATAATGATATTTTCTTTAATTAGTCTGCGTACTTCTCGTACAATTTTATTCGCTAAATCAGGAAAAAGCATAATTTGCACACCTCAAATTCTATTTGTTGTACATTATATATGTAAATGAAGTAAGAAAGGGAAATTTCACACTTTCCACACATTTATTTGTTATTTTACAATTATAACGAAATCATCCGAAGATGGAGGGAATCTTTTGAGAAAGTATGTTTTTCTTCTCTGTTTTTTATTTCTATTAGTAGGGTGTCAAGGAAGTTCATATACACCGATTGCTAAAGATAAAAGCATTATTATAACAACGAATATAAAAGAAGGTAGTATTAGTTTTGTTGATAAACAAACTAAAAAGTTAATTACGACATGGGAACTTAATGAACCAATGGCAGGAATTGCACTACTTCCAAACGGCGAGGATATACTTGTATATGGTAAGCAGTTAGAGTACATGTATGTATATTCACTAGCCGAAGGACGACAAGTGGAAAAATATAAAACTGGAAAAGGTATTGTAAATGTGATTGTATCCGGAGATGAGAAACAATTATTTGCTGCCGATCAAAATGCCCAAAAGGTAAGGTTCTTTACGATAAAGGGTAAAGAGACAGGAAGTGTGTCAACCGGAAAAGGGCCAATAACGATGGTAGAGTACCATAACCAGTTATCTGTATTAAACTTTTATGATACGAAGCTAACGACAATTGATTCAAAGAAAAAAGAAGTGATACAATCCTTTATGATTCCCCCAGCGTCAACGGGAGCGACAATTAGTCCGGATGGGAAAGAAATATGGATTGGCGGACATGGTGATGGAAATCAAGTCAATGAGAAAGTATTAGTGTATTCTTTGCAGAGCGGAGAAATGGTACGTTCTTTACACGCTCCGTTTATGCCTGTGAATATAACGAAGGATAATAAGTATGTATATGCATTAAGTCACGGTTCAAATACGCTTAGAAAGTTTGATGTTAGCACGTATAAAGAGGAGGCTTCTGTAGAAGTAGGATCGAACCCATTTGCATTTTTGAAGAGCGGAGCAGAAGGGTACGTAGCAAGTTATGATAGTGATGAAGTATGTGTCATGGATATGAAGAATTTGAAAATAAAACAAACAATTAAAGTAGGAAAAGGGCCATTTCAACTCATAGAGAGGGAAGGGAAGGACAATGGATAAATATAGGGTATTAGTTGTAGATGATGAAAGTGATATGAGGCAGCTTGTTGGAATGTACTTAGATAATTTCGGATACGAGTGGGGAGAAGCTGAAAATGGAAAAGAGGCTCTAAAAAAATTAGAGACGGATCATTATGATTTTGTTGTACTAGATATTATGATGCCAGAGATGGATGGACTTTCAGTTTGTAAAGAAATTAGAAAAACGTCAGATGTGCCAATTATATTTTTAACAGCAAAAGGTGAAGAGTGGAATCGGGTGAACGGCTTACGTATGGGAGCAGATGATTATATTGTAAAGCCATTTAGTCCTGGTGAACTAATCGCTCGTATGGAAGCTGTATTAAGACGTTATACAAAGCAAGAACAACAAGAGGAGATTCAGTTTGGACCGATTCTTATTAATGAAAAAAGTAGGAAAATTGAGGCTAATGGTGAACCGATTTCTCTTACAGTAAAAGAGTTTGATTTACTCTATTTTCTTTGCCAACATACGGGACAAGTATTTAGCCGGGAACAATTGCTGGAAAAGGTATGGGGATATGATTATGCCGGAAGTACAAGGACAGTAGATACGCACGTGAAAACGATGCGTTTGAAGCTTGGAGAAAGTGGAAACTACATTCAAACGGTTTGGGGTGTAGGCTATAAATTTGAGGTGTAACGTATGTTTACGATGGTACAGAAGCTATGGCTGACAGTAGTATGTGCAGTATTTGTAACAGTTTCGTTTCTTTACTTTGTATCTTTATATTCGTATGAAAAACTATACGTTGATAATTTAAAAGATTCATTAGTAATGGAAGGGAAGCGTCTCGCTGCGCAATATGATAAGCGTGAAGGAATATCAACTTTTGAAGAGAAAGTAAGAGCATTTGATCAAATATCTAGTTCAGATGTTCTTTTCGTATCTAATCCACGTGATTTAAGCGCATGTTTACCTTTTGATGTGCATCATCATTCTCTTATAAGTGAAGGGGACAGGCAATCTTTATTAGATGGAAAAACTGTAACAAAGATAGGATATGAGGAACATTTTGATCGTAATATTATGGGGGTTGTCATCCCTGTTTTAGAAAATAAGAAATTAGTTGGCATTGTATATTCTTATATTCCTTTAAAAAGTATAAAAGACTTAATATATGATATGGGACTTATTTTAGCACCGTTAGCACTTGCTATTACTTTACTGACAATATGGATTGGTAGAAAAATTATTATTGCTATTACGAGACCACTTTCGCAAATGGAACGAGTTGCCAACCATTTAGCTACGGGAGATTTCTCAGAACGAATTACAATTTCTTCTGAAGATGAAATTGGGCGATTAGGAAAAGCATTTAATAAAATGGCAAATTCTTTAGAGACAGAAGACGTAAAGCGTAAGGAATTTTTGGCTAACGTTTCGCATGAACTAAGAACACCGCTTAGTTATATAAAAGGATATAGCGAGGCTATTTTAGATGGTGTAGCGAAGGGACCGCAGCAGGAAAAAGTAACACAGCTCA
Source organism: Bacillus sp. SH7-1 (assembly GCF_008042405.1). NCBI lineage: Bacteria > Bacillati > Bacillota > Bacilli > Caryophanales > Bacillaceae > Bacillus > Bacillus sp. SH7-1. The sequence continues at coordinate 39,999 of NZ_QNUD01000010.1, read as the reverse complement.
TTCATAAAGAAGCAGATCGCATGCAGCGTCTCGTTCATGATTTATTAGATTTAGCACAATTAGAAGGTGAACATTTTCCGTTAAAGAAACAACCTATCGTATTTTCACAACTGATTGAAGATGTATTAGACACGTATGAAATTAAGTTTATAGAAAAGAAAATTCGTATTGCAACAAATTTAAATCCAGAGATTATTGTAATGATCGATGAGGATCGTATGCAACAAGTGCTTCATAATGTGTTAGATAATGCGATACGATATACGAATCAAGACGGAGATATCATAATAACTTTAGAGAAAATAGACGATTATTGTGAATTGAAAATAAAAGATACAGGAATAGGAATTGATATAGAGCATTTAGACAATCTTGGTGAGCGTTTTTACCGAGTTGATAAAGCGAGAAGTCGTCAACATGGCGGAACGGGTTTAGGACTTGCTATTGTAAGGCAAATTGTTCATATACATGATGGACAGTGGCGAATTGAAAGTGAAAAAGGGAATGGAACGACGGTTAGTATTAAATTGAAAGTACAGGATGAAGAGAGCATGTTCTAATTTTTAGAGCATGCTCTTTATATTGAAGACAATAGTTATACGTAAAGATATGAATTAATATGTAATAAATATCGGAATTTTGACGATTTTATGAACAAAACATTTGTACTTCTTACCAATTCGTTCTAAAATAGTTATGATGCAAAGTTCTTATAAATCGTTTCAATTGTTGTTTGGAAGATACTGAGGTGATTTAACTGGAGTACAAATCTATTAAACCGAAAAAGATTTACGAAGAAGTATCTGAAGCTATTTTAACAATGATTAAAAATGGTACGTTAAAACCTGGTGACAAACTACTTCCTGTACATCAATTAGCTGAGCAGTTTCAAGTTGGCAGATCTGCTGTTCGTGAAGCGCTAAGTGCGCTAAGAGCCATGGGCTTAATTGAGATGAAGCAAGGAGAAGGTACATATGTGAAGAATTTCGATTCTTCTTCATTAACAAAATCATTAAACAATAGATTATTAATGAAGAAAGAAGATATTTTGAATTTATTAGAAGTACGAAAGGTGCTTGAAGTGGGGGCAGTTCGAGCAGCTGCGGCAAAACGTACGGAAGCTAATTTGCAAAATATGAAGCATTGGTTAGATGAAATGGCAAAGAGCATTGGAGATGAAAAAGCTGGTGAAAAAGCAGATTTTCAGTTCCATATGGGAATTGCGGAGTCTTCGCATAATAACATTTTGCTTGAACTCATGAATCATGTTTCAGAGATGATTGCTGAAACGATTGGTGAATCAAGACGCATTATTTTATATGGTGAACAAACAACATCAGAACGACTTATAGAAGAGCATCAAGTTATATATGATGCAGTGTTAAAGCAAGATGTAGAATTAGCGCAGCAAGCAATGCTAGATCATTTAACAAATGTAGAACATATTGTCACAGGTAGAAACGATATAAATTCGTAATTTAATCTTTTAAAAATCTAATTTTCTGATAAAATAGAGAGAGATTAAGTAAGCGTTTTCTTTGGAAAAGGGAGAGGATAGGCCATGGTTGAGCCTATTTCTTCTTCCTTCAATCATCTGATGACCATACGTTTGTTGGTGGAGTTGTAAAAAGGGGGAGTAATAATTATGAAAGTTACTTTATTTGTTACTTGTTTAGTCGATATGTTTGAAACAAACGTCGGCAAAGCAACAGTTGAGGTGTTGGAGCGTTTAGGTTGTGAAATTGAATTTCCAGAAGCGCAAGTTTGTTGCGGTCAGCCTGCGTATAATAGCGGCCATGTAGAAGCAGCAAAAGAAGCGATGAAACATATGATTGAAACTTTCGAAGATGCAGAATATATCGTTACGCCATCTGGTTCTTGTGCGACAATGTTTCATGAGTATCCGCATGTTTTTAAAGATGATCCGAAGTGGGCTAAACGTGCAAAAAAAGTTGCTGATAAAACATATGAATTTACACAATTTATTGTAGATGTTTTAAAGGTTACTGATGTTGGAGCAAGTTTACCAGGGATAGCCACTATTCATAAATCTTGTCATATGACACGTATGCTTGGAGTAACAGAGGCACCAGGGATTTTATTGTCAAATGTAAAAGGATTAACTGTGAGAGAGTTACCAAATGTGCAAAATTGTTGCGGGTTTGGGGGAACGTTTTCAGTGAAGATGACTCCAATTTCTGAGCAAATGGTAGATGAAAAGGTAGATAGTGCAATGGAAACAGGTGCTGATTATTTAATTGGTGCAGATTGTGGGTGTTTGTTAAACATTGGCGGACGTATTGAGCGTTTAGGAAAAGAAATAAAAGTAATGCATATTGCTGAGGTACTGAATAGTCGCTCATGAAGGGGGAACATAAGCTATGTCTATGAAAATCAGTGAGAAAAAATTTAATGATCGCGTTGGCGATGGAATTCAAGATTCGTTTATGCGCGGAGCAGTATCTTCTGCACAAACGCGCTTATATACGAATCGCTTAAAAGCAGCGGACGAATTAGGAAACTGGGAAGAGTGGCGTGAACTCGGTGAAGAAATTCGTCAACATACGTTAGAAAATCTTGATTATTACTTAATGCAGTTAAGTGAAAACGTATCAAAAAGAGGCGGCCATGTGTACTTTGCGAAAACGAAAGAGGAAGCAGCAAAGTATATCCAAGATGTTGCGAAAAAGAATCAGGCAAAAAAAGTAGTAAAATCAAAGTCGATGGTAACAGAAGAAATTAGTATGAACCATGCGCTTGAAGAGATTGGTTGTGAAGTGTTAGAAAGTGATTTAGGAGAGTATATTCTGCAAGTAGATAACGATCCACCTTCACATATTATTGCGCCTGCACTTCATAAAAATAGAACGCAAATTCGTGATGTATTTAAAGAAAAGCTTGGCTATGAAAATTCTGATGATCCTTACGAAATGACGAAGTTTGTTCGTAAACAACTTCGTGAAAAATTTATGGATGCAGAAATTGGTGTGACAGGTTGTAACTTCGCTGTTGCAAATACTGGTTCGCTTTGCTTAGTAACGAATGAAGGTAACGCCGATCTTGTTATGTCGATTCCAAAAACACAAATTGCAGTTGTGGGTATGGAACGTATGGTTCCGACAATGGAAGAATTAGATGTTTTAGTTGGTTTACTATGTCGTAGTGCAGTAGGTCAAAAGTTAACAAGTTATGTAACTGTAGCGGGACCAATTCAAGAAGAGGAAGTAGATGGCCCAGAAGAATTCCACTTAGTTGTTGTCGATAATGGTCGTTCTCAAATTCTTGGATCTGAATTCCGCCAAGTATTGCAATGTATTCGTTGTGCTGCTTGTGTTAACGTATGCCCTGTATATCGTCATGTTGGTGGACATTCATATGGTTCTATATACTCAGGACCAATTGGTGCGGTATTAACACCACTTTTAGGCGGATATGATGATTATAAAGAGCTTCCTTATGCTTCTAGTTTATGTGGAGCGTGTACAGAAGCTTGTCCAGTAAAAATTCCATTGCATGATTTATTATTAAAACATCGTCAAGTTATCGTTGAGCAAGAAGGGCGTGCTCCACTTGCAGAAAAATTAGCAATGAAAATGTTTAGTATGGGCGCATCTTCAGCAGCTTTATATAAAATGGGATCAAAAATGGCGCCAGCAGCAATGAGTCCATTTACATCTGGTAACCGTGTATCAAAAGGTGTTGGGCCACTTAAAAACTGGACAGATATTCGTGAATTCCCGGCTCCAAGTAAAGAACGATTCCGTGATTGGTATAAAGATCATAAGAAAGGCGGGGACAAATAATGACAGGATTAATTCAAAACCGTGAGTCCTTTCTAGATAATATTGCAAAAGAACTTGGACGCGCACGTAAAACGGATGGTGTAGAACGCCCAGCATGGAAAAATAATGTGAATAAAGAAACGTTAAAAGATTATTCACAAGAAGAATTGTTAGAAGTATTTAAAAATCAATGTACAAACATTCATACAACTGTTGTGGAAACGACAAACGACCGTTTACGTGAAGATATTCAAAAGGTAATCATGGAAAACGGCGGGGGACCTATTATGTTATCAGCGGATGAACGTTTTGATTCTTATGGGCTGACTTCTTTATTTAAAGAAGAGCTTCCAAAGCAAAATGTTGAAGTGAATGTATGGGACCCGGAGAAAAAAGAAGAGAATATGCGTATCGCGGAAAGAACGAATATTGGAATTGCATTTAGTGATTATACTTTAGCTGAATCTGGTACGATTGTTGTACAAAGTCATAAAGGCCAAGGACGTTCTTTACACTTTTTACCGACTGTATACTTTGCTATTATTCCACGTGAAACACTTGTGCCTCGTATTACACAAGCAGTTCAGGATATGAACACACGTGTAGAAAATGGCGAGACAGTGGCATCTTGTATTAACTTTATTACAGGACCTAGTAACTCGGCAGATATTGAAATGAATCTTGTTGTCGGGGTACATGGACCATTAAAAGCAGTATATTTCATCGTATAAAAGAGGGGAAAGCAGGCCAGAAAATGGCCTGCTTTTTTAATAGAATAGAGATAATATGAAGTAGAAGTTCTCTCCTTTTTTTGCTATGTTCTTCTGGAAAGGAGAGGAAGGGATGTTCACTTATTTATATGCATTGTTAGTGGGAATGGTGTTTGGTTCTTTTTTTATGTTAATTGCGATGAGAGTTCCACAAGGTGAGTCTATCATTACCCCTCGTTCACATTGTCATTATTGTAAGTACGTGCTAAAGCCAAAAGAATTAATTCCAATCATTTCTTTTTGTATACAAAGAGGACGTTGTATGAATTGTAAGAGGAAAATTTCAATTTTGTACGTAGTATTTGAACTTATAACCGGAATAATATTTCTTTTTACTGTATATATGATTGGGGTGGAACGAGAGCTTATCATCATTTTATCGCTTTTTTCGTTACTTCTTATTATTTCAGTTACAGATTACATATATATGTTAATCCCTAATCGCATTTTAGCTTGGTTTGCTTGTTTACTCATTTTAGAATGTGCTTTTGTGCCGTTAGTTACTTTGACAGATAGTATAGTTGGGAGTGGCGTTATATTCATTTTGTTATATTGCATGCAAAAGATATATCCAGAAGGGCTTGGTGGAGGAGATATAAAATTACTTTCGTTACTTGGATTTATAGTGGGACTGAAAGGGATTTTTCTGATTTTATTTTTAGCATCTTGCTTTAGTCTTTGTTTCTTTGGAGCTGCTATAATATTAAAACGTATGAAAATGAGGACTCAAATTCCGTTTGGCCCTTTTATTAGCCTTGGGGCGATATGTTATATGTTGGTCACATATACAAAATAGAGAGGGGATAGAAAATGAATGTATATATGGATGATCAAAGAAGTTGTCCATACGGGTATGTGCCGGAAACGACAGTAGAATGTGCCTTACAAATAGTTCGGGATTATGATGTGAATATTCTTTCCCTTGACTTTAATATGGGGTGGGGAGAAAAAAGTGGATTAGATTTTGTAGAAGTTTTTTGTAAAGAGGGTTTATATGTAAATGAAATCCGTCTTCATACGAATGATGTCATCGGTATGTACAAGATGAAACAGAGGATTAATAAGGGGAAGAAAGAAGGAGAGATAAATCCTCACCTTGTTGTTACATATGTGGGGAGCTAAAAACTCCAAAGTAAAACTTTGGAGTTTTTAATGTTTCATATGAGCTTGCAGAGGAATGATTTCTTCTTGTTGAGCTGATACTAATTCAGTTTCTTCTTGTTTCACGTCAGGTGCTTTCTTTGTTAAGTAATGGTATACCATACCGACAAATACAGACCCGCCAATAATGTTACCGATTGTAACTGGAATTAAGTTATGAATAGCACCTGCAAAAGAAATTGTCTCCGGATGCGGTGAAACTAAAGATAAAGCAAACAGTGATAAGTTTGCGATGCTATGCTCGTAACCAGATAAGAAGAATGTGAAAACAAGCATCATCATCATCATAATTTTTGCTGTATCACCTTTAACTTGAGAAGGTAAGAAACAAGCAAGACATACGAGCCAGTTACATAAAATGGCTTTAAAGAATAATTGTATTGTAGGTGTATTCATCTTTCCTTCAACGACTTTATTCATTAAATGACCGTGATCGATTGCTTCGAAAATGCCAGTCGCGTAAAAAAGTAAGGCAAAGAATAAAGCACCAGCTAAGTTACCTGCATAACAAGCAACCCAGTTACGAAGTGTATCAGAAATCGTTGTTTCTTTTCTTAAAGTGGCCACTGTGAAATACATTGTATTTCCAGTAAACAATTCAGCACCACCATATATAATAAGTACGAGAGCAATTCCGAAAAACATAGAAGCTGCTAAATAAGTTGCTGGTGAATCTGCAATGTGAAAAAAGTTACCTAATTTAAAACATAGAACAATAATAAAACCGATATAAATACCCGCAAGTGCTGCACGAATGAAATATTGCATTGGGTTTGTATCTAGTATTTGTTTTTTGGTTTTAGCAAGTTTGACAACATAATCTAATCCTTGTTCTAGCATGAGTAATACGCTCCTTTAGTACATCATCTATAAATACTCCTTATATGAATAAAGTACATGGATTCGGTTGTAGTTTCAATAAGTTTGTGCAATGTTTCACAAAAAGGACATACATGCATAGAGAAAACGCTTACAAAAAATAGTATAATGGAATTTTTTTGGACATTGAGAGGGGGGGAAGGGAAAAAAAGAAAAAGCGCTGTAATTACAGCGCTTTTTCGTCTAAATTCTTTTCTACTTTTACTTCTACTTCTTTCGAGAAGAACCAACCGCCAACTGCGATTCCAACTAATACAATCCAGAATGTAAGCTTCCATGGTGTAGATTCTGGGAATGAATGTGGAATTACATTTAATGCAGGGTGTGCTAACGTATAAACTGCTAGTTTCACACCAACCCAACCTACAATTAAGAATGCTGCAGTTTCAAGTCCTGGTTTACGTTTCAATATTTGTACGAAAGCAGTTGCTGCAAATCGCATAATGATTAATCCGATAAGTCCACCTACAAAGATAACAACGAATTGTCCTGTATCAAGGCTTCCAATTGTACCTAATCCTGTTTTCGGTAAAGTCATTGCTAATGCAACGGCAGCTAAAATAGAATCAACTGCAAAGGCAATATCTGCAACCTCAACTTTAAATACAGTCCACCAAAAGTTCTCTTGTTTTTTCTTTGCTTCTTTTTCTTCTGTTTCTTCATCCGTATTCTTTTTAACATACGTTTTAAATAAATGATTACCAGCGATAAACATAAGGTAAATTGCACCGATTGCTTGCACTTGCCATACATCGACTAAGAACGAGATCATGAATAACGATCCGAATCGGAAAACAAATGCCCCCGCTAATCCGTAAAATAGTGCTTTTTTACGTTTTTCTTCTGGTAAATGTTTTACCATAATTGCAAGAACAAGCGCGTTATCAGCCGCTAAAATCCCCTCAAGTGCAATTAGGATGAGTAATACCCAACCATACTCCAATAATAATGATACATCCATGTACATTCTCCTCTCATTTCTATAAGTACTAAATAAGTGAAGAATTTCCCCACTATTTAGTTTCCCCATACTCCTGCCTATTAACTTTGGAAGAATTTGGTAGTGAATACAAAAAAGACCTCTGCCGTTAATAGGCAAAGGTCTTGCTAGACATATGTAATGAAAATGCCAACAAAGCCGGAAGAACTAAGTTCTACGTAATGACGACTTTGTTTCCAAGAAACATTCTTGGACGCTACTCCCCTTTGGAGATATGCTATTGTATTCTCATTATATGGATAATTTATACGGTTGTCAACCTGTTAAAATATCTTCATTCGGATATTTTATTTTCCGGTTCTTTTTACGTGCAAAGGAAAAAGCCAATGTTAAAGGTCCCATTTTCCCAAAAAACATCATAAAGATAATAATAGCTTTTCCAATCATAGTTAGGTGGGGGGTGAAATTCATACTGAGGCCAACAGTCCCAAATGCTGAAAATACTTCGAAAGCACTCATTAATAGAGGAACTTGCTCAGTAATACTTAAAATTAAAATAGCGAAAAAGATAAATGAAATAGAAATAATAGTGATGGTCAATGATTTGACAATGAGAGTATCTTTAATTGATTTTTTAAATACGACAATATCATCTTGTTCTTGTAAAAATTTAAATACCCCAAAAAACATGATTAAAAATGTTGTTAACTTAATCCCACCACCAGTTGAAGCGCTACCAGCACCAATAAACATAAGGAGCATCATTAATAGTAAGGAAGGTTTGGATAATGCAGAAATATCAACCGTATTAAATCCGGCAGTTCGCGTTGAAATGGCTTGAAAATAAGCAGCCATTCCCTCTTCAAATGGGCTAAAGCCTCTCATAGAAAGAGAATTGTGGAACTCGAATATAAAAATAAAAACAGTCGCAATAATATTAATGATTAGAGTAGAAGAGAGCATAAGTTTTGAGTGTAATGTAAGGTTTTTAAAATTTTTCTTTCTCTTTATATCTACGATTACTGTAAAACCAATCCCACCTAAAATAATGAGGGAGGAAATAACGAGATTGACAAGAACGCTATGAGAATGGGACATTAAATTATCACTCCACACAGAAAAACCTGCATTGTTAAAAGCAGAAATCGAATGGAAAAAGCTATAATAGACTCCTTTAGCAATACCGTATTTTGGTACCCATTCAAAAGAAAGAATAAACGTAGCGATACATTCAACGGTAAAAGAGAATAAAAATAATGCTTTGGCAAGACGAATGACACCGCCGATATTCGTTTGATTTAACGCTTGTTGCAGTAAAATTCGATTTTGAAGACCAATTTTTCTGCCGAGCATAATCGCGATTAAAACGGCAAAGCTCATAATGCCCAGTCCGCCCACTTGTATAAGCGTTAAAATGACACATTGGCCAAATAAGGTAAATACTTTTCCAGTGTCCACAACACCAAGCCCTGTAACCGTACAAGCAGAAACGGTTGTAAATAAAGCATCGAGCCATGAAATAGACGTTGTTGTAGCAATTGGTAGTTTTAATAAGCATGTACCGATAATTGATAACATAATAAAAGACAAAGTAAGAACGCGGGGAGGACTCATGCGAATATTAATCCGTTTCATGTTACATATCGTTCCTTTCAGTTTGCTCTTACTAGTATGTGAAAAAGCACGATTATGTATGTTAAAAATAGAAAGAGGCAGAGAATATCTGCCTCTAAGCCATATGTTATAGGTTTATCCACGTAATTGTTGTTGAGCTAAAGCAACAAGGCGTTTTGTTACTTCACCGCCAACTGATCCGTTAGAACGAGCTGCTGTATTAGATCCTAAGCTTACACCGAATTCTTGTGCAATTTCATATTTAAATTGTTCAAGCGCTTGTTCAGCACCTGGAACTAGTAATTTGTTTGTTTTTACCATGTTGATACACATCCTTATGAGTAGTCCAATCCAGTTAAATACTTATCTGAACTGGTACCGTTATTTTATGTGGAAATAACGTACTCATACCCGGAAGTAATCGGTGTGATTAGAAGTTCTTGGATAGAAAAAAGAGTAGCGAATTTGCTACTCTTTTTTCAGTATTGTCGCTGTACCTTCCACGACAATATCATCGGATTGATTATAAATGTTTGTTTGTAATGTAATGATTTTTTTATCATCCCGTTTTTTGATGACTTCTGCCACTACACGAAGTGTATCGCCGATTTTGACAGGAGCGCGGAATGAAACGTTTTGAGATAAATAAATCGTATTTTTGCCAGGGAGTTTCGTTCCGAGAATGGTAGAAATAAAACTGGAAACGAGCATGCCATGAGCAATACGTTCTTTAAACATTGTCGTTTTTGCAAACGAATCTAAAATATGAATGGGATTCACATCTCCAGTCAATTTTGCAAAATTGATAACGTCCTCATCCGTAATTTGTTTTGTTAATGATGCTTGGTCACCGACTTGAATCTCATCATAACGAAGCTCTGGAACAGTTTGTGCTTCTTGAAATGGATTCATTTTGTCCTCCTTCTTTTCCATATCGAAAAATGCCAGCCATCTTGATGTAGTAGGAGGAAGAAAGAGTTTTGTTTGTGCTGCAGTTAGTTGCCACATTTTTCTTACTTGATGGAAGTAAATAGATTTTTTGAGTTTTCCTCGAACTGCTTTGCGAGTTCTAGTTGTTTGGACTTGAACTCTCCCAAAAAAACTTCTAACTGTTTTTGAACCTCTTCACGTTGCGATTGTTGTTGCTCGATAAATTGCTTTGTTGTTTCTTCAAATTGCCCACTTGTTTGAGTAAGAATAGACAAAGATGTTTTCGTAGGAGCAACAGTAAGTTGGTGCATTTGAGTAGAAAGCTCATTCCATTTTTCTTGCCACTCGTTAATTTGGTCATTTAAGGAGTTTCCAGTTATTTGCTTCACGTAATCTGTATATTGGTTATTGAACTGAGCAGTGAATTGGTGTAGTTCTTTTTCTAGTTCATCTACACCTGATGTTAATTTATGCAAAGCGTCTTGTTGTTGTTTTAACGTTTCTAAAGTAAGTTGCTCTAATTGTTTCCCTGCTGAAGAGAAAAGGGAAAGAGATTGAGACCAGTTTTTCCAAAATGCATCGACTAATTCGTATGGCTTAGTTTCCATTGTTTGACCCCCAAATGTTTTTTTGCATATTGTGAACGCAGATTACTCTGCTGTACCACCAGGTGAAGATGAAGAAGCCTTTTCATCCTTTTCTGGAGAAGTAGAAAATGGAAAGAATGCGTTGGTGTATAACGTGAAAAACGTCCGCAGCATATTTTGGTAATGCTCAAAAGAAGTCGCGCATGTTGTTAAATATTGCTCTCCATATTCGGTTAAAGAATAAATTCTTTTTGCTGGCCCTCCGTCGCTTGTATCCCAAGTAGAAGAAATAAGATTTTCTTTTTCTAATTTGCGTAGTGTTCTATACACATTGCCTTGGTCAACTGAAGAGAAGCCGATATCCATTAGCATTTGAATAAGTTTGTAACCATGAAGACTCCAGTCTTTTAGACAGAGAAGTAAGAAGGGAACTAAGAAGTTTTTTGGCATGGAGTTTGGTTGTTTTGCTTGGTTGTTCTCCAAACTTTCGCGTTGTTCTGGTTCATTTTGTAGCATGATTGTGCATCACCTCATGAATCAGTTAGATGGAATTTTTTGCTTATAAGTGCAATTTACACCTATCTGTTTTTAATGTCAATACATTTGTTGGAAAATAAAGAAAAATAAAATATAGACTTGAAGTTTTATTCAGAATATTAGAAAATAGTGAATAGGTTGAATTGTTTCAAAAACGAAAAAGGGAGTGTAGGTAAAGTGATTGATCAAAAATTCGATCCACTACAAGCATGGAAAAATGCTTATGAACAAACCGAAACATTTTGGGGAAAAGCGCTCAATGAAACAATTAAAACAGAAGAATATTCTGCTTGGATGGGCAGTGTTCTAGATTTGAATTTGTTTTATCAAAAAGCATTAAATGATACAACAAAAAACTATTTAGAGCAGGTAAATGTGCCTACGAAAGAGGATATCGCTAGAGTGGCTACGCTTGTTATTAACTTAGAAAATAAAGTAGATAACATTGAGGAAGTTCTAGAAGAGAAAGTGGATTCATTAGGACAGGCTCCTACATTAAAGCGTGATGTTACGAAAGTAAAACAAGATCTTCGCACATTAGAAACGAAAGTTGATCAAATTTTAGAATTGCTAGAAAAGCAAAATGCAGTACTAGCGAAACTACAAGAACCTGTAAAAGAAGAAGTAAAACCTACGAATAAGCCAGAAAATAAAAAGTGATAATAGCGCTTGTTTATAACAGATAAAAGAGAGAGGGAGAATCTCTTTTCTATGTATAAACAGCGAAACATAATTATATAGGGACTCCATTGTATGAGTACCAAAATGATTCATAATAGTCGTTCACAAATTCATTTAAGGGGGAAAAGAAATGGTTCAATTAAATGGAAAAGTAGCAATCGTAACAGGTGGGGCAAAAGGGATTGGTAAAGCGATTACAGTAGCGCTAGCACAAGAGGGAGCAAAAGTTGTTATTAACTATAACAGCAGTAAAGAAGCAGCTGAAAACTTAGTAAATGAACTAGGAAAAGAAGGACATGACGTTTATGCAGTTCAAGCGGATGTTTCTAAAGTAGAAGAAGCAAATCGACTTGTAGAAGAAGCAGTGAATCATTTTGGTAAAGTTGATATTCTTGTTAATAATGCTGGTATTACAAGAGATCGTACATTCAAAAAGTTAAATCGTGAAGATTGGGAGCGCGTAATTGACGTGAACTTAAGCAGCGTATTTAATACGACTAGCGCTGTACTTCCATACATAACGGAAGCAGAAGAAGGAAGAATCATTAGCATTTCTTCTATTATTGGTCAAGCGGGTGGATTTGGACAAACAAACTACTCAGCAGCGAAAGCAGGTATGCTAGGATTTACAAAATCATTAGCATTAGAGCTTGCAAAAACAAATGTAACTGTAAACGCTATTTGCCCAGGATTTATTGATACTGAAATGGTAGCAGAAGTACCAGAAGAAGTACGCCAAAAAATCGTTGCTAAAATCCCGAAAAAACGTTTTGGTCAAGCTGATGAAATTGCAAAAGGTGTAGTATACCTATGCCGTGACGGTGCTTATATCACAGGTCAGCAATTAAACATTAACGGCGGATTATATATGTAATGAAGTAAGAAAAAAGTGCATATCCATAGCAGGAATGCACTTCTTTTTTTAGAAGGAAATCGACCAAAAAGGAGATAGAAAAATGACTACATTCGCAACAGAATGGGAAAAGCAATTAGAGCTATACCCAGAAGAGTACCGAAAAGCATACCGTCGAGTGAAAAGGGCGAGTGAAATTTTATTACGTGAACCAGAGCCACAAGTAGGATTAACACCGAAAGAGGTTATTTGGACAAAGAATAAGACGAAGCTTTATCGCTACATTCCAAAACAAGAAAAAACACAAAGAGTTCCAATTCTATTAATATATGCTCTTATTAATAAACCATATATTATGGACTTAACCCCTGGAAATAGTTTAGTGGAATATCTAGTGGACCGTGGTTTTGATGTGTATATGCTCGATTGGGGCACATTTGGTTTAGAAGATAGTCATTTGAAATTTGATGATTTCGTGTTTGATTATATTGCAAAAGCAGTAAAAAAAGTAATGCGAACTGCAAAATCGGACGAGATTTCTTTACTTGGTTATTGCATGGGTGGAACGCTAACATCTATTTATGCAGCACTGCATCCGCACATGCCAATTCGTAATTTAATTTTCATGACAAGTCCTTTTGATTTCTCTGAAACAGGATTGTATGGTCCTTTATTAGATGAGAAATACTTCAATTTAGATAAAGCGGTTGATACATTTGGAAATATTCCGCCAGAAATGATTGATTTCGGAAACAAAATGTTAAAGCCAATTACGAACTTTGTTGGTCCATATGTTGCTTTAGTAGATCGTTCAGAGAATGAGCGCTTCGTCGAAAGCTGGAGATTGGTTCAAAAGTGGGTTGGTGATGGCATTCCGTTCCCTGGTGAATCATACAGACAGTGGATTCGTGATTTTTATCAAAATAATAAGCTAGTTAAGGGTGAGCTCGTTATTCGTGGACAAAAGGTAGATCTTGCAAATATTAAGGCAAATGTCTTAAATATTTCCGGAAAACGTGATCATATTGCCCTACCATGTCAAGTAGAAGCATTGCTAGATCATATTTCTAGCACAGATAAACAATATGTATGTTTACCAACAGGGCATATGTCTATCGTTTACGGCGGAACAGCGGTAAAACAAACTTATCCGATGATTGGAGATTGGCTTGACGAGCGTTCGAAGTAAAAATAAAAAATCCAACTAGCATATGTTAGTTGGATTTTTTTATGGGAAATAACAAAACATAGAAAGGAGAAATTTATATTTTAGGAGTATAATTATGAAACTTATGACCGGTAAGTTGTTTTGGAATACAGGAGTTTCTGTACCTTGTTATCCACCGTTAGAAAATGATATGATATGTGATGTGCTTGTAGTAGGAAGTGGAGAAGCTGGTGCTCATATCGCGTATTCGTTAGCGAAAATTGGCATGAGTGTTATGCTCATTGAAAAACGAGCAATCGCCTGCGGTAGCACAGCTGCTAATACAGGTTTACTACAATTTCTTCATGATAAATCGTTAACCTCACTTATCCATACATTTGGTGAAGAAAAAGGGGTGCGAGCATATAAGCTTTGTTACGAAGCGTTACGAACAATGGAGAATGTTGTACCGACTCTCGATATTGATCCCCATTTTATTCCGCGAAGTAGTTTATATTATGCAAGTAAAAGTGAGGACGCCTCATTTTTACAAGAGGAGTACAATACGTTACAGAATTATGGATTTCCTGTTGAGTATTTTACAGAATTCGATATTAAGGAACGTTATTCCTTCACAAAACAAGCGGCATTATATACACACGGTGATGCTGAGGTGAATCCGTATTTATTAGCGCATAGCCTTTTACATAAGGCAAATCAAATGGGAGCCACAATACATGAACATACAGAGGCATTACATATAAAAAAACGCCAAAATGATTTAATTTGTTACACGAAAACAGGAAATCGCATTGTAGCAAAGAATATTATTATGGCGACAGGCTATGAAGCGCTTTTTGGAAAGAAAGAAAAAAATACAACAGTAGAGACATCTTATGCGGTTGTGACAAATGAGATAGATCAATTTGAAGGATGGCATGAGCAATCATTAATTTGGGAAACAGCACGTCCTTACTTATATTTTCGGACGTATGAAAATCGCATTATTGTAGGCGGATTAGATGAAGCGATGAAAATTCAACCGAGTGGTGACACAAAATTATTGCATAAGCGTGATATCCTTATTAACATTGTAAAAGAGATGTTCCCGCAGTATAAAAATATACAGGCAGACTACTATTGGGCAGCAGCATTTGGTAGTAGTCATGATGGTCTTCCTATTTTAAAAGAAGACAAAAAGATACATAATTTATTTTACGCATTACCACATGGAGGTAATGGAACGGTGTATGGAATGGTATTTGCCAAATTATTTGAGCAGTTATTTACAAATAAAGAAAGGGAAGATTTTTCTTTATTTAATCGATAGAAAAAAGGTAGCGAAGTGATGGAATGAGAGATATAAAAAAGTTTTTACAAAAATTACGTCCTGTACAACTCATTGTTTTGTTTTACTTATTAGCGGTAGTTGTATCGGTAATATTGCTTAGTTTACCGTTTGTTACGAAGTCTGGTGTAAAATGGACATTTATCGATGCACTATTTACATCTGTTAGTGCGGTAAGTGTTACGGGGCTGTCTGTTGTTACGATTTCAGATACATTTACTACGGCAGGAATTATTATTTTAGCCCTTATTTTACAATTAGGCGGCTTAGGAATTATGGCGCTTGGTACATTTGTTTGGATTATAACGGGGAAAAAGATTGGTTTGCAGAGAAGAAGACTGATTATGGCAGACCATAATCAAGGGAACTTATCAGGCCTTGTAGAATTGATGCGTTCTATTTTAATTGTAATTATTTCGATAGAACTTATTGGAGCAATACTATTAGGTACAAGATTCCTACTTTATTTTCCAACTTGGCAAGAAGCTTATTTTCACGGTTTCTTTGCGGCTGTTAGTGCAACCACGAATGGCGGATTTGATTTAACAGGGCAATCGCTAATTCCGTATAAGAAAGATTATATTGTTCAAATGATTCATATGTTACTTATTATTTTAGGAGCAATTGGTTTTCCTGTATTAATGGAAGTGAAACAATTCCTTAGTAAAAGGAGACAGCAACTATTTCGTTTTTCGTTATTTACAAAATTGACGACAACAACATTTTTTGCACTCGTTATCGTTGGAACAATTATGATTTTTTTGTTAGAGCGAAACCAGTTTTTAGCAGGAAAGTCATGGCATGAAACAGTTTTCTATACATTATTCCAATCTGTGACGACGCGAAGTGGTGGGCTTGCTACGATGGATATACGTGAATTGTCACAACCGACGCTTTTATTTATGAGTATATTAATGTTTATAGGAGCATCTCCAAGTTCGGTTGGAGGTGGAATACGTACAACTACATTTGCTGTTAGTATATTATCGTTATACACTTTTGCAAGAGGCGGGAGAACGGTTAGAGTCTTCAAACGCCAGCTACATGAAGAGGATGTGCTGAAAGCATCTGTCGTTATGACGATGGGGATTGTATTATGTGCGACAGCACTATTTATCTTATCTATTACGGAAAATGTACCACTTATGAGTTTAATTGTTGAAGTGTGTTCTGCTTTTGGGACGACAGGCCTATCGACAGGTATTACGCCAGATTTGACAACTGTTGGTAAACTTGTACTTATTGTACTTATGTTTATTGGGCGTGTTGGTATTTTAACATTTATATTAGCTAGTGGCGGAAGAGAACAGCCACCTCGCTATAAATATCCGAAAGAGAGAATTATTATTGGCTAGTATGAAACCATTCTACCTATGTTAGGTAGAATGGTTTTTTAGTCGTTAATGCCAAATTGCGGATGCATAAAAGCGTCATTCTTATTATCCACTTCTTTTTTTAGTAACTCTTGATTTTCTTCTGAAATCCACCCAATATCATTTGTAGGATGGATCCATTCTTCTCCAGCCATAATGGCAGGATCTACTTCATCACTCCAATTGTTAAGCGGACTGTTCTCGGAATTATATTTACTGTCTCCGATTACGACGTCATATTGGTTTATGAAAGGTTGTTGCATCTTTTTTCCTGTTCCTTTAAAAGATGGAAAATTCATTTGATGCGGGAGCGTTTCATCTAAAATGGGTGATTGAATCTTATCTTTCTTCTTCAAAATAATCGCTCCTTTTTATAATGCTTTCTGCCGTAGTATTTCCATCTAGCGACTCTTATGTACTTGTTAACACTTGCCAGTAATAATTATTTTATGTTGCTTCAAACTAGAGTAGAAAGTGAATTCTTGAGAGCAGGTGAATGTATTGGTAAAAAGAAAAGTGAAACAAAATGCGGCAATCAACAATAATAAAACTCCGAAAGAAAGCTTACCAGATGCAGAATTTGCATTAGAGTATGAAGGAGAAAATAGCGCGAAGTATGCAAATCGTAATTCAAAAAAAGGTAAACAAAAATGAGGCGTTTTTTACAAACGCCTCATTTTTTTGTGGGATTATAAAGGTTTTTTTAATTATTTGTAAATTTATTGTTCATTATTAGCAGAAAAATGTGAAAAAACATAGAAGTAGCAACGTATTACACAAAAACAAACAACAAACAAAAGATTAAT
This sequence comes from Bacillus sp. SH7-1, assembly GCF_008042405.1. NCBI lineage: Bacteria > Bacillati > Bacillota > Bacilli > Caryophanales > Bacillaceae > Bacillus > Bacillus sp. SH7-1. Next base: position 22,591 of record NZ_QNUD01000010.1, on the reverse strand, counting down.
GTTGGTTTAATACTGCTTTTACACTAGTTGTTTATATTTGAGTTGTACATAAGATTTGTAAAAGGAGAGAGAGACAGTGAAAAAAACAATCTTTAAAGCTGTAGCAACTGGAATGGTATTTTCGTTATTAATGGGGTGTGGTGCAAAGAAAGAAGAAAGTGCTGGGGCAAAAGTGAAAGATGATAAATTATCTGGATCATTAACTGTTTACACAGCGATCGAAGAAGAACTTGTACCAATTTATCTTGATTCTTTTAAAAAGAAATATCCAGATGTGAAATTGAACATTGTTCGTGATTCAACGGGAGTTATTACAGCGAAACTACTAGCTGAAGGAAAGAATACACAAGCAGATGTTGTATGGGGTACTGCTGCATCAAGTCTATTAGCTTTAGATAAAAAAGATATGTTAAAAGGATACTCTCCAAAAGGAGCAGATCGTGTTCTTCCGCAATTTAAAGATGATAAGCAACCAGAAAAATGGGTAGGAAATACTGCATTTATGACGGGGATTGCTATAAATAAAGAAGAATTAAAGAAGAAAAATTTAACGATGCCAGAATCATACGAAGACTTAACGAAGCCAGAATATAAGGGAACACTTGTTATGCCACATCCGGCTTCTTCAGGAACAGGATTTTTAACAGTTTCCGCATGGTTACAAATTATGGGTGAAGATAAAGGCTGGGATTACATGAAGAAACTTCATGATAATATGGCAAGTTATACGCATTCAGGATCAAAACCAGCGAAATTAGCAGGAGCAGGTGAATATCCAGTTGGTGTATCAATGGTTTATAGTGCTTTGAAAGAGAAACAAAAAGGTGCACCGGTTGAAGTTGTACTGCCGAAAGAAGGATTAGGCTGGGAAGTAGAAGCAAACGCACTTATTAAAAAAGATAACGCGAAAAATGAAAAATTAGCGCAAGCATTTTTAGATTGGGCAATTACTGATGATGTAATGAAATTATACTTTGAGAAAAATGGATTTGCGACAATTAAGAATGATTATAAACTTCCAGATGGATTCCCTAAAGATGTGACAGAAAAGTTATACAAAAAGAATGACTTTAAGTGGGCAGCAGAAAATCGCGACAAAATTTTAGAAAAATGGGAAAAAGAGTTTGGCCAAAAAGCAGAACCGAAAAAGTAAGTGAGTGGGAGAGAGAAAAATGAGCGAATATTTATCAATTCAACACATTCAAAAACAGTTTGATGCATTTACAGCGTTAAAAGACATTTCTTTTACTGTGAAAAAAAATGAGTTTGTGTGTTTATTAGGCCCAAGTGGCTGTGGAAAAACAACATTGCTCCGAATTTTAGCAGGGCTAGAAGAGGCAACAACAGGTAGTATAGCTGTGAATGGAAAAGATATTACAGCATTACCTCCTGGAAAGAGGAATTTCGGAATGGTGTTTCAATCATATGCATTGTTTCCTAATTTAACAGCACTTGAAAACATTGAATACGGCTTAAAGACAAAAAAATATGGAAAAGCAGAAGTAAAAGAGAAAGCGCTTGATGCGTTAGAACTTGTAGATTTGCTGAATGTAAAAGATAAATATCCTGCTCAAATGTCTGGCGGACAACAGCAGCGAGTAGCACTTGCACGTGCGCTCGCTCTGTCTCCGGATATTTTGTTACTCGATGAGCCGTTATCTGCTTTAGATGCAAAAGTACGTGAAAAGTTACGTAGAGAAATGCGTGATTTGCAAGAAAAAGTAGGAGTAACAACTATTATGGTCACGCATGATCAAGAAGAGGCATTAACGATGGCTGATAAAATTGTTGTAATGAATCATGCGGAAATTATGCAGATTGGCACACCAGAGGAGATTTATCAAAGACCAGCCAATCCGTTTGTGGCAGATTTTATTGGTTCTATTAATTTCTTTTCGAAAAATAACGAAGAACATGCAATTCGTCCTGAACATGTAACAGTTGTACAAAATAATGGTATTAAAACAATTATAGAAAGCATGGAGTTCCGCGGATCTGTATACCGGACAGAAGTGCGAGTTATAGATGAGAAAACACATCTATATAATGAGAAAATTGTTGTAGATATATTAGCATCAGAAGTAGAAAAAACAGCTATTAGAAAAGGAAAGCCGATTCAAATCTCTTTCTCAGAAAATCATATGTTGTCATATGGAAAGAAGGTTGTCGTATAGATGGAGATGTTAGAAAACTATAAGGTAGAAAATACGAAAAAAAAGATTAAGAGACGTATCGGTAAAGAAGAGTGGATACAAAGACTATTAATTATTGGTATGCTTCTTGCTTTTTTGATTATGCTTGTATTGCCGCTATTACAACTGTTTACACAAGCTTTTTATGATAAAGATGGAGCTTTCATTGGTGTTGCGAATTTCAGTAAATATTTCACAACACCAACGCTAGTTCAATCATTACAAAATACGGTATGGATTTCGGGCGCGACGACACTTATTGCAGTGACACTCGCTTTCGCTTACGCCTATGCGATTGCTCGTTCGAATGTGTTTGGGAAGCGTATATTTCAATATGTCGCGTTGTTACCATTATTTGCACCAACGATGATGCACGGTATCGCACTGACATATTTATTTGGTAATCAAGGGTTAGTAACGAAAGGAATGTTTGGTTTGTTTGAAGGTATACAGATCCCTTTATATGGACCAGTAGGAATTGTAATGGCTGAAGTCATGTATACATTTCCGCAAGCATTTCTTATATTATTAATTGCTTTTCAAGGATCTGATTACCGCCTATATGAAGCTTCTAATATGTTAGGTGCGAGTAAAACAAAGCAATTTTTCACTGTTACTTTACCTAGTGTAAAGTACGGATTAATTAGTGCAATGTTCGTTGTATTTACACTTAGCTTCACTGATTTTGGTGCACCAAAAATTGTTGGTGGGCAATATAATGTACTTGCTACTGACGTATACAAACAAGTAATTGGACAACAAAATATGCCGATGGGTGCAACTGTCGGAATGATTTTATTAATCCCGGCTATATTTGCGTTTGCAGTTGATCGTATTACGCAAAGAAAGCAGGCGAATTTCTTATCTTCCAAAGCAGTACCTTACAGAATAATAAATAATAAGAAACGAGATGTTAGTTCATTCGTATATTGTAGCGTAATAACACTCATGATCATTCTATTATTTGTGGCAGTTGGTATTGCTGCAAGTGTGAAAGTATGGCCGTATAATATGGGCTTTACATTTGAACATTTTAATTTTTCTAGTTTAACAGGAGATGGACTTGAAGCGTTTAAAAATAGTGTAATTGTTTCAGCAATTACAGCGGTTATTGGAGCGGTCTTAACATTTATGTTCGCATATGCGATTGAGAAAATAAATCAGCTACAATTTTTCCGGAAAACAGGTTACTTTTTCTCTATCGTACCTTTAGCGATACCAGGTTTAGTACTTGGATTGGGATACGTCTTTTTCTTTAGTCAAACAACGATCCAAATATTTGGACTATCAGTAACGAATCCGTTTCATTCTTTATACGGAACAATCGCTGTGTTGGTACTAGTCAATATCATTCATTTTTATTCTGTAACATTCGTTACCGCAACGACTGCTTTAAAGAAATTAGACCGAGAGTTTGAGCTTGTTTCACAGTCGATGGGCATTCCGTTTTATAAAACATTCTTTAGAGTAACAGTACCAATGTGTTTACCAGCAATTTTAGAAATGGTGATGTACTATTTCGTAAATTCGATGGTAACTGTGTCAGCGGTTGTATTCCTATACGCAGCTGATTTTAAACTAGCTGCCGTATCAATCGTAAATATGGATGATGCAGGAAATGTAGCGCCAGCAGCTGCAATGAGTGTACTTATTGTAGTTACAAATATTGTAGTAAGAGTTGTATATGAATGGGGAACGAAAGCACTTCGTAACCGAACGTCACAATGGCAAAAAAGATAAATAAGAAGGGTGATGGATTGAATGAAAGTAGAAGCGGTTATTTTTGATTGGGCAGGTACGACAGTTGATTACGGATGTTTTGCACCACTGGAAGTATTTATGGAGATTTTCCATAAACGCGGTGTAGCAATTACAGCAGAAGAAGCACGTAAGCCAATGGGGTTATTAAAAATTGATCATGTAAGGGCACTTACAGAGATGCCTCGTATTGCGAGTGAGTGGAATCGTGTTTTCGGACAGTTACCAACAGAAACAGACATTCAGGAGATGTATGAAGAATTTGAAGAGATTCTCTTCACTATTTTACCGCGCTATGCGTCGCCAATTCATGGAGTAAAGGAAGTGATTGCTTCTTTACGTGAAAGAGGAATCAAAATTGGCTCAACGACTGGTTATACGAGAGAAATGATGAACATTGTAGCAAAAGAAGCCGAAATACAAGGGTATAAACCCGATTTTCTTGTGACGCCAGATGATGTTCCAGCGGGACGTCCATACCCATGGATGTGCTATAAAAATGCAATGGAACTTGGTGTGTATCCGATGAACCATATGATAAAAGTAGGGGACACAGTATCAGATATGAAAGAAGGTAGAAATGCTGGAATGTGGACAGTTGGTGTAATTCTTGGCAGTAGCGAGCTTGGTTTAACGGAAGAAGAAGTGGAGAATATGGATCCAGCAGAACTTCGTGAAAAAATAGAAGTAGTTCGTAATCGTTTCGTGGAAAATGGGGCACACTTTACGATTGAAACGATGCAGGAACTCGAAAGCGTAATGGAACATATCGAAAAACAAGAACTTATTATTTCATAAAAGGGGAATAGGATCATGACTGAAAATCACTACTTATTATTAACGCCAGGACCATTAACGACAACAAAATCAGTAAAAGAAGTTATGCTATACGATTGGTGTACGTGGGATGTTGAATATAATACGATGGTGCAAGAAGTAAGAGCTAAACTTGTATCGTTAGCGACGAAGGAAGAAGAGAAATATACAACAGTGTTAATGCAAGGAAGCGGTACGTTTTCAGTTGAAGCAGTAATTGGTTCTGTTATTCCGGCAAATGGGAAGCTGCTCGTTTGTACAAATGGTGCGTACGGTAAGCGAATTGTACAAATGGCAGAGATGTTACATATAGATGTGGTGGTCAGTCAAACAGAAGAGTGGGAGCCTACTAATATTGTAGAAGTAGAAAAGATATTACAACAAGATAAAGATATTACACATATTGCAGTTGTTCATTGTGAAACAACAACAGGCATTATTAATCCAATTGTAGACGTATGTAAATTAGGTAAGCAATACGGAAAAGTAACACTAGTTGATGCAATGAGTAGTTTTGGTGGTATTGAAATAGATATCGCTGAGTTGCAAATTGACTTTCTAATTAGTAGTGCGAATAAATGTATTCAAGGGGTTCCAGGGTTCGGATTTGTTATTGCAAAGCGCGAAGAATTGTTGAAATGTAAAGGGCAGGCACGTTCATTATCTTTAGATTTATACGATCAATGGGAAACGATGGAAAATCAAAATGGGAAATGGCGTTTTACGTCACCTACACATGTTGTACACGCTTTTTATCAAGCTTTGCTTGAATTAGAAAAAGAAGGCGGAGTAAGCGCACGTTACAATCGATATTACAATAACCAAAAACTATTAGTGAATAGAATGGGGGAAATTGGCTTTAAGCCACTTGTAGATGAAAAATATCAATCTCCTATTATTACATCTTTCATTTACCCGGAAGGGAACTTCGAGTTTCAACAGTTATATAACGAGTTAAAACGCTATGGATTTGTTATTTATCCTGGGAAAATTTCAAAAGTAGATACATTCCGCATTGGAAATATCGGTGATGTACATGAGGCAGATATTAATCGCTTAGTTGATAGTATCGCTAAAGGAGTTGTTATAGGTTGAAAGTATTTTGCTTAGGTGGAGCAGGTAAAATTTGTCGTGAAGCAATTTTAGATTTAGTTCAATTTTCATCTTTTGAGACGATTACAGTAGCGGATTTTAACGAAGAAGAGGGGCTTAAAGTAGTAGAATGGGTTAACGATCCTCGTGTTGATTTTGTTAAAGTTGATGTGACAAATCATGAAGATACAGTTGCAAAAATGAAGGGCTATGACATCGTAATGGATGGCACGACGATAAAGCTAAATGGATTGTCTACTCGATGTATTGCAGAAGCAGGTTGTCATGGTGTGAATTTGAATGGATTTGGTGAAGAAAATGATTCGCATTCTATATTTGTTCAAAACGGAAAAACGTGTTTACCTGGTTTTGGTATGACGCCGGGTGTAACGCAAATGATGGCGATGCATGCAGCAAATCAGCTAGATACTGTAGAGTTAGTTCGTGTAAGTCACGGTTCATATCGTCCAATTGCTTTTTCTGCATCAATTACAGAGACAACGACATATGAATATGATCCACACTTGCCATCGCGTACAGTTTATGAAGATGGTAAGTTTAAGCAAGTACCTCCGTTTGCGCGTCCGAGAGAAATTGAATTGCCTGCGCCTTACGGTAAATCAACGCAGTATATTATTCCGCATTCTGAAACAATTACGTTAGCAAAAGCACTAGAAAATAAAGGCGTCAAACTGATAGAGACGAGAGGAACTTGGCCAAAGCAAAATATGCAGCTTGTACGTGCTTTATATGATTATGGTATATTGCGTAATGATCAAATTGAAATAAACGGGAAAGACATTGGTATTATGGATTGCATTTCGAAGTACCTATTGCAATCGAAAGAAGGACAAGAAACAGAGGTTTACGGCTATGCACTTCATGTAGAAGTAATAGGTATGAAAAATAATGAGAAACAAAGGCACGTATTATATCATACTCACCCGTTATCTGATGGATCTGTTGTAGGATGGGAAAAATTAAGAGCGTATACGAGAAACGTCGGTATTCCATTTGGGATTGCTACAGAGTTAATCGCAAAAGGGAATGTAAATAAAGTTGGTGTTGTGACACCTGAGGAAGCTTTTGTAAATCCACAAATTATTTTTGATGAACTAAAAAAGCGTGGTATTCATATTCATGAAGAAGTTTCTACTTACAAAGAAAGTTATAACTTTGTATAAGTAAGGCAGTGTATGAGGGAGATATAAATGGGGTGAAGCTATGTCTGTAGTAGGAGAAGAAAGAAAGCGAACCATTCTTGAGAAGGTAGAGTTTAAAGGAAAAGTAAAAGTTTCAGAGTTAGCAAGGGAGTTTGCTGTATCAACAGAGACGATTCGCCGTTATTTAGAAGAATTGGATCGTGAAAAGAAGTTGAAGAAAGTGTACGGCGGAGCTGTCCAACTTCCGGGAGCTGGAATAGAGGCACCAATGTTAGAACGAGAGATGCTGCATATAGAAGAGAAGAAGAGAATTGGCTATAAAGCAGCAACGTTTGTGGAAGATGGAGATGTGATTGCGATTGATGATGGAAGTACACCACTTCAAATGGTACCATATCTAGTTCATCGAAAAAATTTAACGATTGTAACAAGTTCTTTTCCAGTAGCTACACAATTAATTTCTTCTATTAATAAAAAGATGTTTCACGGTGAAGTTTTATTTATTGGTGGGAAAATATCTCCAAAGCACTCACGCGTATCAGGGTCTATTTCCCAGCAAGTAATACAGCAATTCCATTTTCATAAAGCATTTGTGTCAATTGATGGATTATTGCCTAGTTTTGGAGTTTCTAGTTTTGAATTAGAAAAGGCGAAACTTTCAGAAGCGATGATGAAATTAGCGGAAAAAACATATATTCTATGTGATCATACAAAGGTAGGCGTAAAAGGGAATTATCGAATAGCAGCATTTTCTCGTATTCAGCATGTTATTTGTGATAAAAAAATGCCCTATAGTTTTGAAGAGGAAATGAAAAAGCATAATATTCAATGGACAATTTGCTAAATAAATTGAACTCCCACTTGATTTTTAGGTGGGAGTTTTACTGCTAGCAAATAGCAGGATAAAAGATTTGTATTTATGCAAAAAGTGGACACATTTTCTCATTTCTTTCATATAATTTACCAATACAAAAAAAGTTGGTCGAAGGAAAGAAGGGGGAACATGTCAGAACGAATATATAATAAACTTGTATTGTACGCGAATATTCTGCAAAAAATCGGTGTCATCAATGAGAAGGAAAAAAGTGAAATTCTTCATACAATAGGTAAAAAAGCCCTTTGAATAAAGGGTTTTTATTTTTTATACATGGAAATATAAACTTAATGTAATATTACCATTGACAATGATAATGATATTCATTATCATTTATTTGTAAGTAATTGATAAATATTATCAATTATAAAAATTATATATGATAGGGGATATTATTTTGAAAAAAAATTATATGAAGGCGCTAGTAGTAGCGACAACATTAGCAATTCCATTTGCTGCTTATTCTACTCCAGCATTAGCAGCAATAAAAATTGAAGCAAACCAATCGGTAGCAGCTAATGAACGTACATACGATACTGAGATTAAAATATATAAGGACCAAAAAGACGAGCCATCTATGGTTTCTCAATACATAAAAAATCCTAAGGTAGCAATTGAAAACGGGAAAAATATTGTTACTGTAACCTTACAAGATAGCGATTATTTTCAATATCTTAGAATAGAAGATAAAAATCAACCTGGCGTATTTCATGATGTGAAGGTTTTGTCAGAAGATAAGAGGAAGAATGGAACGAAAGTAGTTCAATTTGAAATTGGCGAGTTTGAGAAGAAGCATAATATGCAAATGCATATACTTATTCCGGCTATTGGATATGATCACAAATATCAAGTTCAATTTGAAATTAAAGATCCAACTGTAGGTGACAAAGAAACAGAGAAACCAGATGATAACTCTAATTCAGGCAATACGGAAATAGATAATCCGGTTGATACTCAAAATATGATAACAGATAACAAATTAAGAGAACTTGTTAATAAAAAAGTATTTAATAGAAAAGATTTAAATACACCAATTACGAAAGAAGAGTTATTACAAGTAAAGGACTTGTTTTTAAATACGAATGAGATTCTTGATTATAGTGCATTAAAATATATGCCAAATTTAAAATCTTTAACAGTTGCGAATGCGAAGATAAAAGATCCGTCGTTCTTTGCGAACTTAAAGCAATTAAATCATTTAGCTTTGCGTGGTAATGAATTTTCAGATGTAACACCACTTGTTAAGATGGATAATTTAGAATCCCTTGATTTGAGTAATAATAAAATTACAAACGTTGCACCACTAATTGAAATGAAAAATGTAAAAAGTTTATATCTATCAGGTAACCAAATAGAAGATGTAACAGCATTAGCGAAAATGGAACAACTAGATTACTTGAATTTAGCAAATAATAAAATTACGAATGTTGCTCCATTAAGCGCGTTAAAAAATGTAACATACTTGACTTTAGCTGGTAATCAAATTGAAGATATTAAACCGTTATATTCATTACCTTTAACAGACTTAGTATTAACACGTAATAAAGTTAAAGATTTATCCGGCATTGAGCAAATGAAGCAATTAGAAGAATTGTGGATCGGGAAAAATGAAATAAAAGATGTTACTCCTCTAAGTAAGATGGCACAGTTGAAAGAATTACACTTACCTAACAATGAGTTAAAGGATATTACGCCATTATCAAGTCTAGTAAACTTACAAAAACTTGATTTAGAAGCGAATTATATTTCAGACTTAACACCGGCTAGTAATTTGAAAAAGTTAGTATTCTTAAGTTTTGTTGCAAATGAAATTCGTGATGTTCGACCAGTGATAGAACTAAGTAAAACAGCTTACATCAATGTTCAAAATCAAAAAGTATTTTTAGAGGAAACAGAAGTAAATAAAGAAGTAAAAGTACCTATATACGAAAAAGATGGTGAAATTTCCACAAAAATTCGTTTGAAGAGCGAAGGTGGTACGTATAGTAATGATTCAGTTAAGTGGAGTACATCAGGCGAGAAAATATACGAATTTGGTGTGAAAGATCCGTTTGCGGATACAGGAATCTTCTTCACAGGATCTGTAATTCAAAATGTGATAGAAAGCAAAGGAGACAACACTTCTAAAGAAGATGAAAAAGTAGAAGTAGTAGAATTTAAAGATGTACCAAAAGGACATTGGTCAGAGGAAGCAATTCATTATTTAGCGAAAGAAAATATTTTCAAGGGATATGGAAATGGACAATTTGGATTTGGGGATAGTATTACTCGTGGACAAGTTGCGTCTTTAGTACAAAGGTACTTGAAATTAGAAAATAGAGTAGAGCAGAAAGAGAGATTTACAGATACGAAAGGGCATATGTTTGAGCAAGATATTGCTACCGTTGCGCAGGCTGGAATTATGCAAGGAGATGGTACTGGGGAGTTTCGTCCAGATGGAGTATTAACTCGATACGAAATGTCTGTAGTATTATATAAAGTATTTCAGTTAAAAGAAGATGGAAATAATAAAGTGCACTTAAAAGATGTACCAACTGGTCACTGGGCAGAAGGATATGTGAAAGCTTTAGCGGATAATAATATATCAAAAGGTGATGGAAAAGGAAACTTTTTAGGTGATGATTTCGTAACACGTGAACAATATGCACAGTTTTTATATAATGAAATAAAGAAATAAAAGATGAGAAAATACGTTATTCTTTGATTTAAAAAGAATAACGTATTTTTTATGTACAAAATGAAATAGGGAATAGACAGAAGTATAGATATATGAATGGCCCATTTTAAAGAAGAGCTGTGAAACTATATTGACAAAAAGGCGTTCTCATGTGATAATTCAATTAAATTTTTAGAATAATCAAAAAATACTCCTTTTACATAGAAAGGATTCGAACATTATATAAATATTATGCCGGGGGTGACGAAATGTTATTTTTTCTAAAGAAATGGAATGAATTAAAAGATGTGAAATCTGAATTGGCACTTCGTGATTGGTTTTATGGTACAAAAATTAGTTTATCACTTTGTACGTCAAAAGAGCCGTTAACTTTTTTAGTAAACGTTGAGGGAAGAGATAAAGGGTTATTTTCAGAAGAAGACTTTATTGTTGTTAATTGTATGTGTGAGCCAGTATTTGAAAATGAAGAAAAACCAGCTGCAGAATCGTTTATGCATGCGGATATTTATAAAAAAAGTAGTGCAGAATGTATTTTACAAGTGCAGACTGTAGATAGCCATTTAATATCAGAGTTATATGGAGAAGAAGGGGAAGTAACATTCGATAAACGTAGCGTGGAACGTGTTTTTGGAAAAGAGGGTATAACAGAAATGACAATTCCCATTGTAGAAGATGAGAAAAAATTCGCTGATTTATTAGAAAATAATGTACCGAATTTTATTGAAGGTGGAGGAGTAGTTCTTGTTCATAATTATGGCATGATCGTGTGGGGGAAAACTCCAGAAGAAGCAAAAAAATGGCTAGAGGGTATAGAATATTTAATGAATTACCATGTAAAGTTGTTAATGATAAAAGGTGCAAAGAGCTCTGTGATATAAAATGTTTATGATGTTGTTACAAGTCAATAAATAAATGAAAGCGTTTTAAAAATGATTTTACTCATAAAATATAGGTTTCCTTATTATAAATAGATTACATGTTGACATGTAAGGAGGAACATATTTTGCGAGTTAAATATCATTTTCTGCCAAAACAGCAAATAACATTTTGCAAAATGAACGATTCAGGTGAAGAGGCTTTGCGCATTATGAATGAAACGGGATTTCGAGCAATCCCTGTAGTAGCAGAAGATGAAAAGAAATTCATGGGGATAATTTATAAGGTAGATCTTTTAGAAAAAAAGTGTAATGGCGGATTAGAAAAATTAAGTACGGAACATATGTTGGAAGATTCCACTGCATTTATTTTTGAAAAGGATTCTTTTTTTAGAGCATTTTATGTTATTCGTCGCCTTCCATTTTTAGCTGTGCTAAATGATTATAATGAATTTGTTGGTATCTTAACGCATTCTAATATATTTGATGTTATTGAAGATTCATTTGGTATGCGGACAGGTGGTTATATATTAACAATTGCAACACAAGATTGTAAGGGAACGATTAAAGAACTTGGGACATTGTTGAAAGCATTTCATATCGGTGGACTATTTACGCTAGATAATGGCGATCAATATATTCGCCGCGTTATCGTAAATATAACAGATGAGTTAAATGAAAAAAGATTAAAGCAATTAATCGAAAAAATAGAGAAAAAAGGATTCAGGGTGAGTCATGTAGATTATATTTAAGATGAAAAGGAAAGAGAGCAATTTGCTATATGCAGATTGCTCTCTTTTTTTAGTTTGAGTCATGAATCTTATTTTGAAACAGGAGGCGGAGATAATGCTAAATCGGATAAAAAAATAAAATCTGCATGTTCACGCATTTTAGGAATAGAAGTTTCTATAACACGTGATGTAATTTCACCTGGAGGACCAACATGTCCGATAGCTACCATAATCGGTTTTTCTTGAAGTTTTTTAATGAGTAATTGGGCTTGTTTTGAAATATGTGCCGCTGTATACACGTCATCAAAAAATAATTGATTTTCAATAATTGGCACTCCTAATTCTTTCCCGATTTTTGGGACGACACTCTTAGGATTTGTTTTACTATCTAAATAAAATAAACCGTGTTTTTTACAAGCTGCAAGTATAAGTCGCACAATTCTTTCGTCCGCGGTCACTTTTGATCCCATATGATTGTTCATCCCAACTGCATGCGGTACTTCTTGAATCGCTTGTTCGAGTCGGTTATTTATTTCTTCGTCGCTTAAATCAGTTGTAATTGCTTTTGGTCCAAGCCATTCTTTTTTACCTTTAATCGGTTCCATTGGCATATGTATAATAACTTCGTGCCCTTTCTTATGAGCCGCTATCGCATCTTCCTTTGTGGAAGGAAGAAAAGGCATAACGGCAACAGTTAGTGGGATAGGAAGTGATAACATTTTATCAGTCCCCTTCATATTATTGCCGAAGTCATCAATGACAATAGCCACTTTGTTTGTATGTGCCTTTGCTTGAACTGGAAACAAGAAAGATGGTAAGAACATAGTAAACATAAGAAATGCAATCGTATATTTGCGCATATAAATATTTCCTTTCTATTTTATCCCACTATTTGTGGGCAGTGGGGAGTGAACACCCTCAATGATTAAATTTTCACTTTATCAATCATCATTATGTTTTGCGTTTTTATATAAATTAAACAAAAAATGTCGAAGAAAAGTATATGGAAAATAGAGAATCCGCTATTTAGTTGATGTTTGTAAAAAAAGAAGATGAAAAAATTGTCTATTATTGCGAATGTATTTACAAAGATAGAATAATTTGTAATAATTCTCAAAGTGAGGGTAAAGATTTGTAAATTACAGGGAGAAAATGTTTAATTTTCTGATTCTTCAAATTCAAATATGATTAAGTAGTTAAAAGGTCGATGGAGAAGTGAAGTTGAGAGCATGGAAGTATAATAAGGGGGATATGAATGTTTACTGTAAAAAGGAAGTACACATTAGAAAAGCTTTCACGTGATATTCATATGAAACGTGAAGAGATGATTCAATTAGGTTTAACGAGTGGGTTAAATAGTATGGAGACAATTCAAGTTAGTCAAGAATTGGACAAGCTTATTTTACAGTACCAGTGTTATAAAGAGAAACAAACACCAAAATGGTTATCGATTATAAAGGTACCTATTTTTCAAATTGGGTATGAAGGGAAATCAAGTAATTTTTGGCGAATGCTTGTGGCTGGTTTTATGAAATAAGTATAATTACCCTTTTGGGATAAGGATAATTATACTAAGTGTAACGGAATTTCGATATGAACTGTTGTTCCTTCGTTTTCTATACTGTCAATAAAAATATGCCCATTGTACATCTCTACAATTCGTTTACATATAACAAGTCCAAGACCTGTTCCAGTATCTTTATTAGTAAAGAACGGATGAAAGAGGTGTTTTTGAATATGTTTTGGAATCCCTTTTCCAGTATCTATAATTTGCAATTGTGCGTGCGTTTCATTGTTTGTTACGACAATGGTGAGTGTGTCACCAGAAGTCATGGCTTCAATTGCATTTTTTGTAATGTTTAAAACCACTTGTTTCATATGGTCTTTTGAGCAACGGATATGAACAGGATGGTCTGGCAAATGTAAATGGAATACAATGTTATGTAGATTCGCCTCAGATTGGATAATTAACGTTACCTCATTTAGAATGGTTCTCACATCATAAGTTTGTTCAATGATAGCAGTTGGCTTTCCGAGAATAAGAAATTCGCTTACAATTTCATTAATCCGTTCTATTTCTTGTTCGATGATGGAAAAATAGAATTGATCTTGTTCATCTTTATATTTCTCTTTTAATAGAGCGACGAGCCCTTTAATTCCGGTAAGAGGATTACGGATTTCGTGGGCTGTACTAGCTGCAAAAGTTCCAACCAATTCAATTTTTTGTAGTTCATTTTGTTGTCTTTCTAGTTTTGTTTGCCGTTTTAACAATATATACTGAGCGAGTAAAAATAAAATTGACATTAAAAATAAAGTAGCTATACATTCTACGGCAACCCACTGGTATAAAGCTTTTTGATGAATAGGTAACGGAGAAACAGAGACCTTCCAATCTAATCTTTGAAGTGGAGTAGTAAGCATATTTGAATGCGCATCACTTGTTTCGTTATTATCATCGGTTAGAAAAACTACATCATATTTATCGGTTACTTCAAAATGGTATTGCGGTTTAATGGCATTTAAAGATGATGAAATGTAGTCAAAGCGTAAACTTGCTAACAATAAGCCTGAGAACTCCTTCTGTTTATTGAAAATTGGAGAAGCAATCATAATAGCTTGATGTCCAAGAACACGATCTGTAATGACGGATGATACAGTTGTTTTCTTAGTTTTTAATGCGTTTTGAATATATTTACGATCTGAAACATCAACAGGTGGTCGGTCGCCTTCCGATGCGATTGTAATGACGCCTTCTGGTGTAGCGTAATATAGACCAGAAAAACGTGCATCGTTTCCATCTGTATCATGTACAATTTCTTTAATTCCATTTATATTTCCAGTCTCGGTTCCTACGACCTTTGCGAGCATTTCTAATGCGGAAATTGCTTCACCAAGGTGATGGTCTAAATAGTCTCTATATAAAAAGAGAACGGTGTGAGCAGATAGTTTGTTTTCCTGTTTCATTTTATACGAATGATACGAATAAAATGTAGTACCAATCCCTATCGTTGGTAGGATGACAAGCAAGATATATAAAACTATGCTGTGGAATTTGACTTTCAAATTTGGTACCCCTTCTTTTTTATTATCATTATATATAAACTATGTTAAAATTGTCATGTTTTTATTCAAGAATCATTCATAATATGTTTGGGGAGAGGTAATGAATGAGTGAATACTCATTCGGGAATTACATGAAGTACTAGGCTATTTTTTCTTTTTATTACTGAGAATTTAAGTGAAGGGTTGAAAGTTGTATGACATCAAATAATGAACGAGAAGATATTTCTCAATCTTTAAAAGTATTTATTGCATTATCTCGTGTACATCGTTCTGTTATGGATACTACAAATAAATCTATACAAAGTAACGGGTTAAATCCAACAGAATTTGCGGTATTAGAATTGCTATATCATAAAGGTGGTCAACCACTTCAGCAAATTGGTGAGCGTATTTTAATAGCTAGTGGCAGCATTACATATGTTGTAGATAAGCTAGAGAAAAAGGGGCTAGTAAAGAGAATTCCGTGCCCGAATGACAGACGTGTTATTTATGCACAACTAACTGAGTCGGGAGAGAACTTTATTGCCTCTATTTTTCCAGGGCATGAACAAGTTATACATCAGTCTTTTGAAATGTTAACGAAAGAGGAAAAGGATGAATTACTTGATCTATTAAAAAAGATTGGAAAGTATGAAAAATAATAGTATGTTCCAAAGGAGCTTTGGATAAAGAAATCCAAGGCTTTTTTGTTTACAGGTAATTATGACAGCATTTGCCGTATTTTGCTGAAGAATAAGAGGAGATTTGTAAGTAAGCATTGAATTATAGTAAGGATGCATATAATGGAGAGGAGGCTCGTTCATGTCATTTAAAGACTATGAATATAAACGGCCAAATATTGAAGAATTAAAAGAGAAGTTTACTGTTGCTTTAGAGAAGTTTGATAACGCAAAAACTGTAGAAGAACAAAAGCAAGTCATTCATTCAATTAACGAAATTCGCAACGATTTTGGTACAATGGGGAATCTTTGTTATATTCGTCATTCTGTTGATACGACAGATGCTTTTTATAAGGAAGAGCAAGATTTCTTTGATGAATTCTCTCCAGTTGTACAAGGATATGGTACAAAGTATTATAATGCGTTAATTCATTCTCCATTCCGTGAAGAATTAGAAGCGTATTATGGGAAGCAATTATTTGCCCTTGCGGAGTGTGATTTAAAAACATATTCTGATGAAGTCGTGAAAGATTTACAATTAGAGAATAAATTGTCTTCACAATATACACAGTTATTAGCGTCTGCAAAAATTGACTTTGCAGGAGAAGAAAGAACGTTATCACAGCTTATTCCATTTATGCAAGGGAAGAAAAGAAGTGAACGTAAAGCAGCAAGTGAAGCATATTACGGTTTTTTAGCTGGAAATGAGGAAGAGTTAGATCGTATTTATGACGAGCTTGTTAAAGTGAGAACGAAAATCGCTAAAACTTTAGGTTTCAAAAACTTTGTTGAACTTGGATATGCAAGAATGTACCGTACAGATTATAATGCGGAAATGGTGGCGAATTATCGTCAGCAAGTACTTGATTATATTGTTCCAGTTACAACGGAATTAAGACAAAGACAAAAAGCACGTATTGGTGTAGAAAAATTAGCATATTATGATGAAAACTTTGAGTTTCCTACTGGTAATCCAACTCCAAAAGGAGATGCAGATTGGATTGTTAATCATGGGAAAACGATGTATAAAGAGTTATCGGCTGAAACGGATGAATTTTTCAATTTCATGCTAGATAATGATTTATTAGATTTAGTTGCGAAAAAAGGAAAAGCTGGCGGTGGATATTGTACATATATCGAGAATTATAAAGCACCATTTATATTCTCGAACTTCAACGGAACATCTGGCGACATTGACGTATTAACACATGAAGCTGGTCATGCTTTCCAAGTATATGAAAGTCGTAAGTTTGAAATTCCAGAATACAATTGGCCAACGTATGAAGCGTGTGAAATTCATTCTATGAGTATGGAATTCTTTACATGGCCATGGATGAAGTTATTCTTTGAAGAAGATGCAGATAAATATTACTTCTCTCACCTAAGTTCAGCACTTCTGTTTTTACCATATGGTGTATCTGTTGATGAATATCAACATTATGTATATGAAAATCCAGAAGCTTCACCAGAAGAGCGTAAGACAGCATGGCGTAATATAGAGAAAAAGTATTTGCCGCATCGTGATTATGAAGATAATGATTATTTAGAGCGCGGTGGATTCTGGCAACGTCAAGGGCATATTTATAGCTCGCCGTTCTACTATATCGACTACACGTTAGCACAAATTTGCGCACTGCAATTTTGGAAACGTGCAAGAGATAATAGACAAGAGGCGTGGGAAGATTATGTGAATCTGTGCCAACAAGGTGGAAGTAAATCGTTCTTAGAATTAGTGGAAGTTGCAAATTTAACATCACCATTTGCTGAAGGCTGTGTAAAAAGTGTCATTACAGAAATTGAAGCATGGCTACATGCGATTGACGACACAAAATTGTAAAAAACATGCGCTTTTTTTCACATGTTTAACATCGACATAATGGGAAAATGATGAGATAATAAAAGAAAATTCAGAATACTAAAGGGGTGTTTCTAATAAGGAGCACCTCTTTTCACCAAAAAAAGGGGGGAAAGAAGTATGCTTCAATCTAATATGGATGTGAGTTTAGAAAGTTTGGTGAACTCATTACAGTCTACTCGAAGCACGCTATTATCAGAAATTGAAATGTTAAATGATACAGAAGTGAATGTAAAGCCACGCCGTGATAAATGGAGTATTATTCAAATTTTGCATCACTTGCATTTAGTTGAACAATCTGTCACGTCTGCCCTTGTATATGCTTTACAAAAAAATGAAAGAAACACGACTCCATTTAAAGACCTCCAACTTACGCTTGATCGCACACATAAACGAGAAGCTCCTCAGCAAATGCAACCAACAGAAACGTTAATGAAAAAACAGCAAGGAATTCAATTGCTAGAACATTCACGACAAGAACTATTACACGCGCTTCATAGTGTTATAGATGAAAAAGATTTATTTGAAAATGGATTAAAGCATCCTATTTTTAATGATCTGAATTTGTATCAGTGGATTCAATTTCTTGATTTGCATGAACAAAGACATCTTACGCAGTTAAAAGAGGCGAAACACGCAATTTTACAACGATAATTAGGAAGAAGTGGGAGACCACTTCTTTTTTGATACGTGCATAGTTTTCTTTCTTATTTTGGAATACTACATGGAGAAAGAAAAGAAGGAGTTGAAAAGTATGTCCAAGAAAAAGAAAGAAGAAGAGCGCGCTTGGAAAGCACGTAAAGAAAATCAAAAACCACATGGAAAAGTGAAAGCTTTTGCTGAATTAGTTGAAGGAACAGAAAAAACGTGATGATTATTTCATCACGTTTTTTTGTATGAGTGGAAAAGTTAATAAGAAGGTTGTACCGATTCCTTTTTCACTTATAATATCAATCTTTCCATTCATAGCTTGAACAACACTGAATACGACCATCATTCCAAGTCCAGTTCCTTTTTCTTTCGTTGAATAGAAAGGAGAGCCGAGACGTTTCACTTGTTCTGTATCCATACCGATTCCTGTATCTTTTATATATAACTGAATATGCTTATGATCAGGAACTAATGTGAAATAAAGATCACCGCCTTTTGGCATGGCCTCAATGCAGTTTTTTAAAATATTTAACAAGCATTGATTTAGTTTTTGTTTTTCTCCCGCGATAAAAAAAGAAGTGCTTTGCTTTATATAATGTGTACGCACATTTGTTAAATTAGCAAGTGGTGTAATTAACGATAATGCATGTAGTAGTTCTTCCTCTAACTGTAATCTTTGTTCTTTTTCAATACTTGGTTTCGCAAAGGTTAAATAATCTGTAAGGACGTGGTTTGCTTGTTCGATTCCGTTGATGGCTATGTCGATATATAATTTTCGCTCCTGCTCAGTGCATGTATCTGATTGTAAAAGTTGCAAAAATCCTTTCGTTGAAGTTAATGGATTGCGAATTTCATGAGAGATAGACGCTGCCATTTCACCAATTAAATGAAATTTTTCAGCATTCATAAGTTCGTTTTGGAGACGCACTTGAGTTTGTAATATGTGTAGTAAATATAAAGTAAGGATCGTACCAAGTATCGTACATAACTCATACACAATAATATGTGGTATATAATCAGCCTTGTTTGTAACCTTTGAAAGGAAGAAAGGTATCCAACTAAATCCGTATGTGAGACTGTAGATAATAGCAAGTGTTATTTTTATACGATTAGAAGTTCGATTGAAAAATTTGTATGTAAATAATAGGACAATAAATAGAAGGATAGAACCGATAATCGATGGGAAAACACCTATTCCTCCTAATAAGAAGCGGTATATATTTAATACAACTAATATAGAGCCACCAGCAATAGGACCTCCGGTTAATGTACCGACAATTAATACGATATGACGCATATCAAATTGAAATCCATAATTTGTTTTTGCTGCGAAAGTGATACATAGTATAGTAACGAGGCAACATAATACAATAAATATTGCTGAATTTAATTTAGGAGAACGTTTCCCTTTTTGATTCCAAAATAAATGGTATACGAGCATTGTAACAAGGATGAATAATATATTTAAAAAGAGATAAATAATAAAGGATTTCAGTGGGATGCCTCCTCTCTTCTCACATTAAATTAATCATACTATAAAATGAAAGAAATGAAATGAGAAATAGCGGAAAAATCAGAAATTTTTTCTGGTAGTATACAATATGTTACAATAAGCCTTGTCAATGAAAGAAGGAATTCCGTGCAATGCACGGGAGAGGTTCGCGAACTCCCTCTATAAAAAACTATGGAAACAACAATATCTTTAGGTATTGTTTTGTTTTTTTATTGTGACAGTTCAAGAACGTTCTTTCTTCTTATTCGTAGTAGAGAAGGAGAATGAGTGAAATGAAAAAAGAAAAGGCAGTTGTTGTTTTTAGTGGAGGACAAGATAGCACGACATGTTTATTTTGGGCAATAGAGCAGTTTGCAGAAGTAGAGGCTGTAACGTTTAATTACAATCAACGTCATAAGCTAGAAATTGATTGTGCAGCGGAAATTGCAAAAGAGCTAGGAATTAAACATACGGTACTAGATATGAGTCTATTAAATCAACTTGCTCCAAATGCGTTAACGAGAACGGATATGGAGATTACACATGAAGAAGGTGAATTACCATCGACGTTTGTAGATGGAAGGAATTTACTATTCTTATCATTTGCTGCTGTGTTAGCAAAACAAGTTGGAGCACGTCATATTGTAACGGGTGTATGTGAAACTGATTTTAGTGGTTATCCAGATTGCCGTGACGTGTTTGTGAAATCGTTAAACGTTACTTTAAATTTATCCATGGATTATCCGTTTGTGATTCATACACCACTTATGTGGATTGATAAAGCAGAAACATGGAAATTATCAGATGAACTTGGAGCATTCGAGTTTGTTCGAGAAAAAACATTAACATGTTATAACGGAATCATTGGTGATGGTTGCGGTGAATGTCCAGCATGTCAACTTCGTAAAGCAGGATTAGATACGTACTTACAAGAACGCGAAGGAGCGAGTAACTAATGGATAATTTCTTTGGATTTCGCATTGTAGAAAATTTACAAAAAATGGACGAGGATATTCAGCGTAAACAGCTCAAATATCATAATAAAAGAGTAATGGTCAGCAAGGAATTTACATTTGATGCAGCACACCATTTACATTGTTATGAAGGGAAATGTAAAAACTTACATGGTCACACATATAAAGTTGTATTTGGGATTAGTGGATATGTAAATGAGATAGGTCTTGCGATTGACTTTGGAGATATAAAAGAAATTTGGAAGAATGAAATAGAAATTTATTTAGACCATCGTTATTTAAACGAAACGTTACCAGCTATGAATACGACTGCTGAAAATATGGTCGTTTGGATTTACGAAAAGATGGCAGAAGCATTACTAAAAGATAATCGTGCGAACGAATATAAAGGAGCTCGTGTTGAATTTGTTCGTCTTTTCGAGACGCCAACTAGTTATGCGGAAGTAAGACGGGAGTGGATGCTCGATGAGTAAAATCCCTGTCTTAGAAATATTTGGTCCGACTATTCAAGGTGAAGGAATGGTTGTAGGGCAAAAGACAATGTTTATCCGTACAGCTGGCTGTGATTATAGCTGCGCTTGGTGTGATTCTGCTTTTACGTGGGATGGATCGGCTAAAGATCAAATTAGACAGATGACAGCAGAAGACGTTTGGAATGAGCTTGTAGAAATTGGTGGCGAAAATTTTTCTCATGTTACGATTTCAGGTGGAAATCCAGCATTGCTGAAAAATATTGAGTTTCTTCTTTCTATATTAAAAGAGAATGGAATGCGAACAGCAATCGAAACACAAGGGAGTAAATGGCAAGAGTGGTTACTTCAAATTGATGAGATAACGATTTCTCCAAAGCCACCAAGTTCGACAATGAATACTGATTTTCAGAAGTTAGATGCTATTATTCAGAAACTAGCAGGAAAAGATATTAGTTTAAAGGTAGTAGTATTTGACGATTATGATTTCGAGTATGCAGTTAAGATGCACGAACGTTATCCAGATGTACCATTTTTCTTACAAGTAGGGAATGATGATACAAAAACTGTGGATGATACGATGCTGATTAAGAAATTATTAGATAAGTATGAGTGGCTGATTGATAAAGCTGTAAATTGTAAAGAGATGAATAATGCAAAAGTATTGCCGCAGCTTCATGCCTTAGTATGGGGAAATAAACGCGGAGTATAATGAGAAGGGATGTTTAAAATGGCAGGAAGATTAGATGAAGATTTAAAAGATGTAACATTATTAGGAAATCAAAATACAAAATATTTATTTGAATATAGCCCAGAAATTTTAGAGGTATTTGATAACAATCATCCAAACCGTGATTATTTTGTGAAATTTAATTGTCCTGAATTTACAAGCTTATGTCCGAAAACAGGCCAACCAGATTTTGCAACAATTTATATTAGCTACATTCCAGAACAAAGAATGGTAGAGAGTAAATCTCTAAAGCTATATTTATTTAGTTTCCGCAATCACGGTGATTTCCACGAAGATTGCATGAACGTTATCATGAATGATTTAATTAAACTAATGGATCCCCGTTACATTGAGGTATGGGGGAAATTCACACCACGTGGAGGGATTTCAATTGATCCTTACTGCAACTATGGTCGCCCAGGAACGAAGTATGAGCAAATGGCAGACTACCGCATGATGAACCATGATCTATATCCAGAAACAATTGATAATCGTTAATATATAATAGAAAGAAAGGAT
>NZ_QNUD01000001.1:0-52414 GCF_008042405.1 Bacillus sp. SH7-1 | reverse complement strand
GGTTGTTCTTTTACTTCATACTTATATGCATTTCCTTCGGCATCATATGCCGCTAAATCTGTAAACGCATATTTCCATTCGCCCGCTGCGCTCACTTCTTTTGTATCAATTACTTTACCATTTTGTAGTAAGTCTACTTTGATCGTCGTTGGACGGCTTGTCGCATTTCCGTCTTTCCACGTCTTCGTTCCTTCTACTGTTGTTTGCGCTACTTTTGTATTCGTAATGTCATAACCTTTTACTTCTGATTTATATCCATCTACTGGTTGTTCTTTTACTTCATACTTATATGCACTCCATTCGCATCGTATGCTTCTAAATCTGCGAATATATATTTCCAACCTATTGCTGCTAATACGTCTTGTGTTTGGATTACATTTCCGTTTTGTAGTAAGTCTACTTTGATCATTGTTGGACGGCTTGTCGCATTTCCGTCTTTCCACACCTTTGTTCCTTCTACTGTCATTTTCGCTACTTTTGTATTTGTAATATTGTAGCCATTTACTTCTGATTTGTATCCCGCTACCGGTCGTTCTTTTACTGTATACGTATAGGCAACACCATTTGCATCATATTGCGCTAGGTCTACAAATGTATAATTCCAACCGTTCGCTGCTGTTACTTCTTTTGTTTGGATTACGTTCCCATTTTGTAGTAAATCTACTTGGATTGAGCTCGGACGATCTGTTGCATTGTTGTCATTCCATGTTTTCGTTCCTGAAACAGATGTTTTTGCATCTTTTGTATTTGTAATGTCATAACCGTTTACTTCTGTTTTATATCCATCCACCGGTTGTTCTTTTACTTCATACTTATATGCATTTCCTTCGGCATCATATGCTGCTAAGTCTTTGAATCCATATTTCCAGCCTGTTGCTTCACTTACTTCTTCCGTCGCAACTACTTGACCATTTTGTAGTAAGTCTACCTTGATTGTTGTCGGACGATTTGTTGCGTTTCCGTCCTTCCACGTTTTTGTTCCTTCTACCGTTGTTTGACCTACTTTTGTATTTGTAATGTCATAACCGTTTATTTCTGATTTGTATCCCGCTACTGGTCGTTCTTTTACTGTATACGTATAGGCAGCACCATTCACATCATATGATTCTACATTTGTAAATGTATATTTCCAATCATTTTCCGCTGTTACTTCTTTTGTTTGGATTACATTTCCGTTTTGTAGTAAATCTACTTGAATTGAGCTTGGACGATCTGTTGCATTACCGTCTTTCCACTTCTTCGTTCCTTCTACTGTCATCTTCGCTACTTTTGTATTTGTAATGTCATAACCTTTTACTTCTGATTTGTATCCCGCTACCGGTTGTTCTTTTACTGTATACGTATAAGCAACACCATTTGCATCGTATTGTGCTAAATCTGCAAATGTATACTTCCAACTGTTTGCTGCTGTTACTTCTTTTGTTTGAATTACGTTTCCATTTTGCAATAAGTCTACTTGGATTGAGCTTGGACGATCTGTTGCATTGTTATCATTCCAAGTTTTCGTTCCTGAAACAGATGTTTTTGCATCTTTTGTATTTGTAATGTTATAGCCATTTATTTCCGTTTTGTATCCCGCTACTGGCTTTTCTTTTACTGTATACGTATAAGCATTACCATCATTATCATATGCAGGTAAATCTGCAAACGTATAATTCCAGTTATTCGCTGCTGTTACATCTTGTGTTTTGATTGAATTTCCATTTTGCAGTAACTCTACTTGGATTGAGCTTGGGCGATCTGTTGCATTGTTGTCATTCCATGTTTTCGTTCCTGAAACAGATGTCATTTTCACCTTATTCGGAATAGTAAGCTTTACGCCTTTGTCAGCATTTGCATCAATCGTAAAAGGTACTTTTACTTGAGGATCGAAATCCAAATAGTTTGGACCTGCAATCTCCTGTACATAGTAATTACCTGGGTCTAAATCTTTGACCTCTACCATGCCTTGTCCATCTGTTTTATACGTACCACCAATTTGCTGACCTGATTCTGTATATAAGTTAAATGAAACATTTGGTACAAGTTTTGTCTCATCTCCGGCAATGTGCTTCACGATTCTTAGCGTTCCTTTAGGAGGTAAATCCCCTTGCGCACCGCCGCCCTGATCTATATTGTTAACTCTAGCACTACCCGATGTTGATATAGGATTTTCATTTGTAATCTTGTAATCAACCGCATATTGATTATCAAAATATGGTTGACTCTTTCCATCTGCAGTAATGGTAGATGTATAAGAGAAAGCAAAAGTAATACCACTTGCCTTTTCCTTATTCATCACAACTTTAAATTCGTTATCATTAATAAAAGTAACCGTACCATAACCTTGATTTTGGAATTCCTGTGGTGTCATTGGAGCTGCAAATCCTCCAATACGGAAACTATCCTGATTAAGTGTTTGTCCCGGTTGCAATGTATCTGTCAAAACAATATCTGAATCTACATTTTGCTTTGCTCCATTTATATTTAACCACCAATTTACTACACTAGTATCTTCAGGCTTAATACTTCCCCCTTTAGAGTGAAATGTTCCAGGGCTACTCCCCCCATTATTAATTTGACCAGCAATCGTTACTTTTTGAGCCTCTAAATTAGTACCTAGATTCGTATCGATTGTTTTCTTCTCTCCCGGTGCTACATCTTGAGTCGCTTCAACTTGAAAATAAAAATGTCCTTTAACATTTAGAAGTTTTTCAACTACATCACTAAATGTACATACCACGTTAGTTGTATTTATTTGACAAGTACCAAAATTTTGTCCTTGCTCGTTGTTTAATGGAATTGTTCCTTTGTATCCTTTCAATTCCGGTGGCAAAGCTAATGTTAATGTATCTCCTGTTTTCATATCCAATCCAGGTTTTTCACTAAAATTAACACGGATTCTCGTTGTTTCGCCAACACCTAGTTC
Source organism: Bacillus sp. SH7-1 (assembly GCF_008042405.1). Taxonomy (NCBI): domain Bacteria; kingdom Bacillati; phylum Bacillota; class Bacilli; order Caryophanales; family Bacillaceae; genus Bacillus; species Bacillus sp. SH7-1. The sequence continues at coordinate 49,506 of NZ_QNUD01000001.1, read as the reverse complement.
CGTTTTATCAAATGCAAAACTATCTACTAGTCCTGTTTTATTTAACTCCTGTGCATTTGCTATTATGGATGTAAAACTCTGACCTATAGTAAATATAAAAATCATGAAAATCGAAAAAATCGAAGTTACTCTCTTGATCATGTCATTCTCCTATCAGTTATAATTAGATGGCTCTAATATGAATATGCAATGACAATGATTTTATAGGCTGATGATATTCCATTTCTTTTAATCGTTATACACTTAAAACTTGAAAACAAATTTCTATAAATAATTCTCTTGTTCTCTATTAAGTTTCAGTTTTTTAATATAACATTACTTTCACTAAGTTTATTATTTACAAGTTAAACAATTTTCGATATAATTGTAACTGGTGAAGTTGCGTTTTTCATCACTCCTATAAAATCCCGAGATTTTATATCATATCTACCATCTTATTTTGAGCATACATTTCTGATTAATAATGTTTTTAATTCAACGCTATTAGTTTATTGATATTACTTTTCATTGGTTTTTATATTCGCAATATCAGTATATTCAGTTTTTTAGCGCTCTATTTAATGATTCACAACATTATTTAACAGAATCTATTCCCCCTCCTATAGGCATTCTTTCATGCTCCCATCCGTAATATAGGGCTTTTTTAATGCCAAAGATAGTTTTAGTAATTTTTGTAATCGATTTTGTAATTAAAGAAACCAAACGTAAATTAATACCCCTCTTGAGATAAAATCCTTATTTTATACTCCCTCCTATATACACCAAAATATTGTCCTTAAATAATTGTTCTAAACCACTACCTAATTCTTGATTCATTTAGTAAAAATATAAACCACAAATAATTTTGTTTATTCATATGTCACTTGGAAATCATTTCTCAGATTTGTAATTAGATAGTCTTATAATTTTCAAAAAGATCACCAAAAACGTTCACCAATTTTGGTCTACTTATAAATCCGCATGAATAATAAACTCCATGGCTAAATCTGGTTATACCGAATCTTCAATGAAATTCTCAGTTTGTTGACTAGATTCATAATTATTTGTATGAACTCAAATTTATCATTGCTAGATTGAAAAAACAGTCTCAATTCTCTCTACAAATATTTGTAATAAGTATGTTATTAATTAAGATGTCATAAAAACAACAGAATACTTATCCTCTATTTTTTACCAAATAATTACATTTAATTCACCTCGCTATCTATTTATAATTTTCAATATTATATATAAAATAAAACAAAGAAATAGTAGTAAACTTAAATATTATTCATCCGTAAATTAGACTGAATCTTCAGTCTTTTTGTTCGAATGGGGGATATTTTCGGCTACTCTTTCTTTGTATTATGAGTTTAGCACTAAATATAAAGTATCACAAGACAAAAAATCACAAAATTCTCGCAAATTCGACATTTTTTCACAAACTAATATTTCCACTAACTAGTAGAGATCACCATATCTCTCCATCAACTTAAAAATTTTATGACGCACTTAAAATAAAATTGTACATTTTCACCTTGAGAATTCAATCTTTTTATATTTGGGTTGTTTTTTAGCTTGATGTTGATGGAAGGTGAATCCAATTAAACTAATTTCCCTCTTTCCTAGATTTAGGGAAATAACTTCTTGTCGAAAACTCTTCAACATAACCAGAAATACATAGTATCACATCAAAGAATATAAATCTATATTGATTTTTTTTTAATAATTTATATATAATTGTAATAAGTATAAAATGAAATTCGCTATCAATTAGGAGCGAGAATGATAAATATAAGAATGACAAAACATCCCTGCTTCGAAATGAATACAGTAATGCCAACTAAATATGACCAGGTTAAGTAATTTGAATCATAATTAGATTACATAATCGATTTTTGGTATGGGTAAGAAGCGTAGGTTTTCCTTTCCTCATAAATTAACTGTATAGCTTCCGTACTCCATTTTTCTATTTAATAGCTTAAATTGCATAACAATTGAGGGATGCTTCACTAAATTCTTAATATTTTTGGCGAATTTGTAACAGAACCTTTAGTTACAAGCAATATTTTTTAAATACAATATTTTATCATCTAAGGAGGAAACAGTATGAAAGGCTTAAAGTTTATTTATAAAACTCCCTTTATATTAACAATGAGTGTAGTGTTGATGGGATGTAACACAGCAAAACAAGAAGCCCCGCAAAAACAATCTACGAAGAAAAATACGCAGTGGTCATATGAGGGGAATACTGGTCCAGAGCACTGGGGAGAATTGAAACCAGAATACAAAATGTGTTTAAATGGGCAAGAACAATCTCCAATAGATATCAAAACAGAGCAAATAAAATCAACAGTTGATAATAATCCTTTGCAAATAAACTATCAACCAATATCATTTTCTATTAAAAATAATGGGCATAGTATTGAGGGAAAAGCAAATAGTCCTGATGATTATCTTATGCTAGGAGGAAATCGTTACACATTAAAACAATTCCATTTTCATACACCAAGTGAGCACCAATTTGAAGGAAAATATGCAGATATGGAATTACACCTAGTCCATCAAAATGATCAAGGTCAGTTAGCAGTAATAGGTATTATGATAAAAGAAGGACAAAAAAACGAAGGTTTTGCAGCAATGTGGGAAAATCTCCCGTACAGAAAAAATATAAAAGACGATGTGCAACATACCATTGATATAAAACAGATTCTTCCTTCAGATCATTCATCATTCCGTTACATGGGGTCTTTGACAACACCTCCTTGTACTGAAAATGTCCAATGGATTGTGTTGAAACAGACAATAGAGATGTCCAAAAAACAAATTGAAGCGTTCCATAAATTATTCCCAACGAATAGCCGACCAGTTCAACCAATTAATGGACGCGAAGTATCATAAAAATCAGTAATACAAACCAATGTCCTAATCTATATTACTGATTTTTGTATGTTTGTTATAAGAGACTCATAGCAAAGTTTATGGAAACCAGACAATTTAAATAACCATTGTCTGGCTCAATGAAATTATAATTTTTTTGCACCAGTATAGAAATAAGTTGTTGCCCCTTTAGGACAGCAGCTTTTTCATTATGCTACGTCCTCTTTTTGTTCCTTAAAGAAGAAAAAGATAACATACTAGATATATTTTATATATAAATCATTAGCGGAAATTTTAAAAACAATAAAAACCCTATAATTATTATATAATAATTATAGGATTAATATTTGATGAACATTATAATTCTTAGTACATGTCTTGCTAAAATACCTTAAAAAAATTTTATTTTTACAAAAGAAAACAACCTATATAAAAACAGGTTGTTTTCTTTTAAGGGTAAAACAAAGAAAGAATGGCAAAAAAGACACAAACTTATAAAGCACAAAAAGTAGATCGATTAGATAGAACTAAAAATTCTGATATCATAACAGTTAGGGTTTCTGTTTACTCTTTCTTTGTTGTTATCAATATAGCATCCAAAAGACATATATCAACAAAAGGTAACATAATTGTTACTTTATTCGGTATTTAATCATAATTCTTTACAAACCATATCATAGTAATGAAAAAAAAAGCGACGTACTTTTTCATTGCCTTCAGTATAAACAGTGATATTATTTTTGTCATTATACTACATCTTCTTTTTGTCCCTTTTGTAACGCATTATTTTTGTAACCGTAACTGAAGTAGACTACAAGTTTAATTACAAAACAAGTTTCAACGACAATCCATCTTTTTGCTGAACGTTGTAACGCAAAGAAAACAACCTGTATAAAAACAGATTGTTTTCTTATGTAGGGTAAAACAAAGAAAGAGTGGAAAAAAATGCACAAACTTCTTCGACACATGAAGTACATCGGTAGAGAAAACTAAAAATTCTGATTTCTTACTAGATAAGGGTTTTTATTTTCTCTTTCTTTGTTGTTATGAATATAACATTAAAATCGACATATATCAACAAAAAGTAACAAAGTTGTTACCTTTTCGGCATTTAATAGGGTTCAGCCGAGATACGTGAAAAAATAGGTCACGGTTTTACTTTTATTTCCAATCACGACCTGTTGAGCTTATAGAGAGATGGTTTCTTCTATTTGGCGAGAGTTTTTTATAAATAAATTACATAATTTCCAAAACGTATTATATATCTAGTCATATAGGAACTTAGCGTTTCTAAATCTTGGCGCGAAAAGCGATAACCTTCTCTTTTTAGTTGCCATAAAATCGTAATTTGCTGGGCACATAAAAAGAAAATAACAATTTCCTCTCATAGCAAAATTGTTATCTGTTAATAGTAATATAGAGGATTATTTCCGAACACTTATCGGAAATGCATAGCGTATAGTAGTTGATATACCTATATTTTTATGTAATTATGCATATCCAAATGCAGGGAAACGATATATAGGTGTTATTATGTTATATTACAAATGTTTTTTATTTAGATAACTTCACTTTAACTATAATTATTATGTGTTACTAATAAATATGAAGTTATTTTTTATATTTTACAGATGAAGTAATTTTATTAATATAATTATTTACATCTAAAAATACTTATATAAATTATAATGGATTTCTATGTTACTATTTTGTAACTTATATACTTAAGAGCTTAATGTTTTAATAAAAGTATAAATGGTATAACTACTAAGGAAGGAGAAGATGGCACGTATAAAAGTTCAGTACAGACTAAAGTAACATTATGTCATTCCGATTATCTTAATAACCGGAATATCAGAAGAATTTTAGGATCAGTAAGTGTTACATTTGTAAAAAATAGCAATCTTATTTTTCACAAAAATTCACCAGTATGCTAGACACTACAGTCGTGTGTACTTAGGTACTAAAGTTATTGCTTTACCAAATGTAGTGAAATCACATGTGTTATCAATCTCTTGCAATGATACATGTAACAAAGGTATCTATCAGAAATCGTTCTCAATTTTATTTGCAGAATATTAAAAGTTTAAAAAACATATTTAATAGGGGGCATAGAAATGAAATTGAAAGTTTTAGCAACAACAGGACTAGCTTTAACATTAGGACTAACAAGTATAGGAACTATTGTAACACCTACTTATGCAGCAGTAGCCGAAAATCCTAATCCTGATATTGAAAATAATAAGAGTATATATGATTCTAATAACCTGTTGAAGTTTGCAACATTTAGTACTACAGGTTTCGAAAAAACTTCAGAACAGAAAACTTTGAAAGCAATTGACTATGTAATAAATGATAATAGCGCTAATCCAGATGCCTCAACAAGAAAAGCACCTACTAAGACACATTCTACAACAGATTCACTAACAATAAATGCAAGTGCTGAGATTAGTGTCGGAGCGGAAATGTCAGCATCTGCTTCAATTCCAGGAATTGCATCTGTTACTTCAAAAATTACAACAGGACTTAAAGTAAGTACAGGGGTGAACAAGTTTTCATCCGAGACTAGAACATTGTCTTATGGAGGCGATGACATCGTAGCAAAACCATATCAGACTTTACGTGTTGACTATTATCTTGAGGAATTAAAGACTTCAGGCATCATGAATACTGGTACTAAGGTAACTGAAATTGGGGACAATTTGCAAATATGGTATTTAGGAGTGCTTGATGGGCCTGATTTCATTGAGAAGTATGAGCCAGGACATTTAACTGGTGAAGCGGTCTATAATGCATTTAAACGTATGGAAGAGAAAAATAAAAACACTCCTATGACAATCGGACAAAAAAACACTGGAGAATATTGGTTAAAGATACCTAAAGGCAAGTTGTCAGATTACTTTTTCATAGATGATGTAGCAAAAACTGTATCTACAGTTGGAGCACAGGTAAAGTTTGATGGAATAGCTGGAACAGGATTAACTTGGACAACATCAGTTATTAATCCTGCAACACAACAAAAAACTCCTATTGCCGAAGGACAAGTTCAACAACCATAATGAATTGGCCACGAATTGTGGCCTTTTTTATTATGATTGTTGTATCATGAAAAAATTCAAATGCTACAGTTGCATGAAACATAGACTATTACACAAATAGTGCTTTATCTGAAGGAATATAGTCGGAAAACGATAAAAAAATAGAAATATAAAGGAGACCAGATGCAATGAGTAATATAGTGGTTACTTTACAAAATGTGCATAAAAAAATTGGATCTAATGAAATTATTCGCGGTCTTTCATTTGAAGTAAGAAAAGGCGAAGTATATGGCTTTCTCGGTCCGAATGGAAGCGGGAAAACAACGACAATTCGCATGATGACAGGACTTATTTCTCTTACAAAAGGTGACATTGCGATTTGTGGTCATAGCATTCGAACAGATAGAGAAAAAGCTCTTTCATATATTGGAGCCATTGTAGAAAACCCGGAATTATATGAATATATGACGGGCATGCAAAACTTAAAACATTTCGCTAATATGGCAATAAATCCAATCAATGCCGAGAGGATTGCTGAAATTGTAAAGCTTGTCGATTTAAAGCAGGCTATTCATAAAAAGGTAAAAACATATTCACTCGGAATGAAACAACGTCTGGGGATTGCACAGGCATTGCTTCACAAGCCGAAAATTTTAATTTTAGATGAACCGACAAACGGTTTAGACCCAGCTGGCATTCGACAACTACGTGATTATTTGCAGCACTTAGCAAAAGATGAAGATATAGCAATTATTGTATCAAGTCATTTGTTAAGTGAAGTAGAATTGATGTGCGATCGTGTTGTCATTATTCAAAATGGCCAATTCGTACAGGAGTATAATTTACGAGAAGGAAAAGAACAGGGGGAATTTGTCGTTTCATTTGAAGTCTCTCAACCTGAAATTGCTTATAAAGTAATTAAGGGAGACCAGAAAGATGGAAAAATACTCGTTAGTACAACGAAAGAACAAATTCCTGCATTAGTAAAACAACTTGTATTAGCAGATATACGAGTATATGGAGTCACTGTACAAAACACATCCCTTGAAGATGAATTTTTAGCAATAACAGGAGGTACAAAATCATTATGATAAAGTTAATTCAAAATGAATTTTTGAAGTTGCATGCGCAGAAAACGATATATATATTAATGGGTGTACTAGTTTTACTCGAAGGTGTTATAGCGATTATTTTAAAGAGTTTGTTGTCCTCTAATATCCCACCTGGAGCAAACACTCCTTTAGGTTTTGCATCATTCCTTCTACCTACAATTATTATGTTTACAACAATATTTGGGATTACAATTGCGTCACGGACGATTACAGAAGAGTTTCAAAAAGGGACGATTAAACAATTGTTAATTCGTCCGAAAAAACGCGTCTCTATTTTATTTGCAAAATATATTACTGTGCTCTTATCAATGGTAATTATCATCATTATCTCAACAGTTACAGCTTCTTTAATTGGAGAAATAATGATGAGAGGTGGGAAAACAGAGCTTACGCCATCTATTTTTACAATAAAATTACTATATATGTTGCCAGCAACATTTTTCTATGCAACACTTTCCTTTTTCCTAGCAAACGTATTTCGTAAATCTGTACTATCTTTAATTATTTCAATGTTCCTTTTCTTTATAGAAGGCCCCATCCTATATCTTATTATGTTATACGCACAAGGTATTGCTAAATATATTGTACTATTCCATTTGAATTTAAATATGTATGATAGTCGTGAAATTATAAATGAAGGCGCTACACCATTATTTTCTAATTTTACGTTAACAACATCTTCTTTATTTGTCTTAGCATCTTTTGCAGTATTGCTTATCGCATCTAGTGTAATGTTTCAAAAACGAGATGTATTATAAACGTAAAATCTCAATTCAGGTGCAGCACCAATACTATAAATCTATAAATCCCCTTATATTCACCTTAAACTAAAAAGAACTTGTAGGAATTCCTACAAGTTCTTTTTGTTTTTTCGTTTAAATAACCTACAATAAACCTTAAAAAGAAACTAAATATCTTAATTTTATTATACTAGTAATTGAATTTGAAAAATATCTGAATCCTTTGGACCTAGAACACTCATTTTATCTTTAAACGTTTACCGATATTTAACTATAAAACTTCCGTTTAAGGGGTTACCTCAAATCCTTAAATTGATGGGCTTGTGGCGGGACCATACATCATTCAATATAGAGGCTAATGTTTTTTATTAGTTCTTAATCGATTTTTCCGGAAGAAAGTTCATTAAAATGTTCGTATACTTCTTCCTTGTTAGGGCAAAATAGCTTCAATTCCTTCCAATTTCAAATTCGAGTTATCAACTGAATTCCAAGCAAAACTGCTAATCCAAATAGGAGTCTACTATTCTCCGTGTTATTCTTTATATATTTCCATCAGACCCAAATAGACTAGTATATCTCCAATAGAGACACATTAACTTAAGTTATAATATTTTTTACATAAAAAGAAATGTTGTTTTTCATGTATACCTATTAAATGAATACTTTGTATTAAATTTGGATTATGAGCGATTGGATCAGGAAAACGTATGTGTCCAGCAACATCATCTTCGATTTTAAAAAGTATTTTTTCTAAATTCTTCGTTTCATTATCTAGCTCTTTAATTAATCTTTCGAATGAAATTTTCCCCTCTATTCCTTTAGGTGGCAGCAAAATAAAAGGTGCTTTCATTGGTTTGTTGTGTTTCTCTTTATATTCAGTATATATGTCCGTACTATGCGTTTTGTAAGGTAATTTTTTTCTTGTTGTAGCAATTGGTCTAGACAGTGGTAAATATAACTTATTTAATTGTCGAAATCGCCTGACCATTAAGTATAAATGATAATATGTTTCCCCAAAAGACCACTTATCTTTATAAGGCCGCTCCCATACTTTGTTTTTAAAATGCTGTATTTCATTAGAGAATTCTTCTCTTTGTTGATAAATTTTGTTAAAGTGATTAGTCATGTAAATGCTCTGCATGATTCCCCCTATATATGTTAGTTAAAGTTTCTATAATTTGCGAATAGCACACTAAATTAATATTATATTTAGTAAAGCTTTCTTCGCTTAACAAACACCAACTATAATTTTCAATAACCCCACGTACATAATGAAATAATTCACCTTCAATTTCTGTGTAATCCTTAATAAAATAATTACTCACTAAAGGTGAATGGATATTGTTTTTAATATCAAATAAACTAATCCCTTTACATTTCACATAACTTTCTTTAAAAGTCCATGAATCCGTAAAAAAATTGATTTGTTCTCTTTGTGATAAGGTTAATAAGTGTTTTAGTTCTTCTTGAGTAAAGAAGAATTGAGCTAACTCATGATTGCACCGCTTATATTCCTCAATATCAGCCCCTACGGCAGCATTATTACTGTAAGTACACATAACCCATTCATTACAATTTGAAATACTAAAGAAGCCTTTTGATAATAGAGGTTTCCCTCGCATATTATAGGTTATACTCAACGGATATTTCATTCTTTGTTTTTTGAGCAGCACATACTGTATAAGTAAATCGCTGTACATAATATGAAGCCTTTTTTTAGGGTGTGTAGTTTTTTTTAATCTCTGTATAGCTCGTTTGGTGAGAATTCTTTTTGATATAAGATTACTTTGGTTTTTATTTATCTTACAGAAGAAAATATCCATAATTAATTCTGAAATTTTGATAATAAAATTGAGGCATTATGCCCACCAAATGCAAATGAATTATTTAAAATTTTACCACCATTATAATTAGATACCTTTTCTAAAAGAAGATTAACTTCTATATCCTCTCCCACACTATCTCTTGATACATTAATAGTGGGAATTAATTTCCCTTTCTTAATCATCATACAACATAATGCTGTTTCAATTGCTCCAGCTGCTCCTAAAGCATGTCCATGAATAGATTTAGTCGAGGATACTAAAGGATTTTGATTAAATAGCTTCTTTATAGCCTTTGATTCAGTTAAGTCATTTAGTTTGGTAGATGTACCATGAGCATTTATATACTCTATCTCATTGGAACTGCATTTAGCATCAATCAATGCATTTTCCATACATCTTGTAACACCATTAAGGTCAGGCGCCAATAATGAGGTAGCATCTGATGAGCTTCCATAACCTTCTATTTCACAATAGATATGAACCCCACGCTCCTTTGCATGATTAAGTTCTTCAAGAATAAGAAAGGCCGCCCCTTCACTCATTACAAATCCTGATCTATCTTTTGAAAAAGGGACACTAGCTTTATCTAAGAATTTAGAGTTTGTCAAGGTTCTTAACTTTCTAAAAGGTTCTATAACTTGTGGAATAACACATGCTTCTGCTCCACCGGCTAATATTATTTTTTTGCTACCATTTTGAATTTTTTTAAATGCTTCTCCTATCGCTACTGTTCCTGAAGCACAGGCAATTGAGTAAGCAAGAGACTCACCTTTTATACCTAAATCAATACTAATATTTGCTGCTATCATATTAATTAGATTTCTTGGTATTACAAGCATTGTCATTTGATCTACACCTTTCAAAGCTGCAGTTCCAAACTCATCTGCGAGGGCACGAATGCCCCCAACAGAACTTCCAACAAACACAGAAACGTTTTCATTATTTTCATCATTAATTAATAAATCTGCATCTTTAACGGCTTCTCTTGATGCAATTACCGCCATTTGAGTACAACGATCCATATACCGCTTATCCTTTGTAGTAAGTGATTCATTAAAAATGTCATCTACTTCTCCAACAAAGTTTGTATTTTTATATTTAGAAGGATTAATACCGCTTTCAAGATTAACAATACTTTCCCAGGAACTCTCTCTGGTAATACCATTTGGTGAAACAATACCTATTCCTGTTACTACGACTCTATTCATAAACTCGTCTGCCTCCATTGTCATTTTAAATGCATTTCATTTTTGATCTTATTCTTATTAAGAAGAAGGTAAATACGGCAATTATCATTCCGTTACTTGCAAATATAATATTTAGGTTATCAGTAACTTTAACAAAGTTGACAAAGTCAAACATAATTTGATCTAAAAACACTCTTACACTTATTCTTGATAGAAGGTATGATCCAATAATTGTTAGGACCGCAATAGGAAAACTAAAGGCAAAATGCATTCTCATTAGTTCTTTTAATGAATAACCTTCTAATTTTAATGTCTTAATTGACTTGATACTATTTTGATAACTGAACTCAAGAAGTGAGTAAAGTAATGCAACTTGTAGAACTATAGCAAGCCCTAAAATAAGTGTGATCTGTTTGTTTATAACTTCTAAGATATTTTTTCCGGAAGTTATTATCTCGTTCCTAGTCAACGTAGCTTCTATCCCACTATCGTTAGCATTATCATATGGTTTTGATAGAGCTACTGCAGGTACTGAATATGTTTTTTGGTTGAATATTTCTCTGTTATTGGAAACTAAATATATAGTACTCACTGTAGTAACATTGTTGACTTTATTAATTTTAAATGAGTAATCTTTTTGATTAGTTACATCTTTTAGTAGTAACTTATCTCCTGCTTTTTTCCCATATTTATCAGAGAATGCTTGAGTAATTATTACATCTCCATCTTCCAGTTTGAGATTATAATTATAATACTTAGAATCAGAACCGATTACATAAACATTTTGTGTAATACCTTCTTCATCATATAAGTTATATAGTTTAAACTCTTCACCTTTGATATCATATTGATTAGGTGGATTTAAAAACAAAATTTCTTCAAAAGTATTCTCTGATGCTAAGTCATCGACATACTTAGTTACAGAGTCTTTCAATAAAAACGAAAAATTAATCAGTAAACCTACAAAGAAAATCAGTACTATAAACAAAGCCATTTCCTTTTTATTTCTATTTATCCGCTTTAACCGATACCGGTAAGTAAAAGGAATGAAATTCATAATTTTGCTACTTCTTTTTCTTATAGAGTTAACTTTATTTTTCTTCTTTTTAAATTTTATATAAAACTGATAAACTAAAACAAAGTTAATCACTAAAACAATAGCTAACGAGAAAACTAAACATTCTGTCAATAATGTGTAATCAATTTTTAGAATTGGATAATTATATATTTGGCTATTCATTTGCATAATCGTTTCAATCAAAAATATACCTATTGTACCACCGATTAACCATGCAATTAAAATTGTTAAGCTCGTTTCAGTTATATAATGTTTAAAAAGAACCCATTTGTTAAAGCCTAGCTTATTAAATGTCGCTAGGTTATTTGATTCTTTCTTGGATACTTCAAAATGATAAACACTTAAAAGAACCCCAACTATTAGATATAGTAAGCATGTTAAAAGCAACGCTAGATCCCTTGGCGCTTTTGCATCACCTATTACTTGTTGTATCCTCGTGTTGTTTTGAGAGTTATTAATATAAGTTGGTTTCACGATTTTCGAAACCTCTTGAATATCTAGATTGCTAGTATAAGCATAATATGAAGAGAACTTATTACCGAATAGCCTTTTAAAAGTTTCTTCATTTACAAATGCTATACCAAAAACTTCAGAATTAGCTTGCAACACTAGATTACTATTTTTGGTTGTAATATAATCAGGTGATATTGCAGTTCCAACTATTTTTAATTTTTCTCCATTAAAGGTCAATTCATCATTGAGTGCTAATTTATTTGCTTTTAAATAGTTATTGTCAATTAGAATCTCTTTATCGTTTTGAATATCACGACCACTGGTCACTTGATATTTATTAATTTTTTTTCTTGACTGGAATATTCGAACTGTACTGCCACCTTCCCTCACTTCCCCATTTTTTATTTGTTCGAAGGAAATATCCTCAAATTTCTCGTCAATATCGTCATTGGTTATTAATATACCGTCCTCTACGTTATATTCGCTGTTGAATTTTTCAACCGATTGTAGAACGCTACTAGTACCAACAAAAAAGCTTATAAAGATACCAGTTGTAGCAAAAATAACAAGAAATATAACTAGAAGCTTTAATTTATAAGTATTTAATCTCCTTATTGTACGTTTTCTAAATTTTTTCTTAATATATTGATTTACCATTCTAAATTCTCCGCTAATTCAATATCTTCATTTACTACATCATTAACCTTTTTCCCATCATGGATAGTGATAGTGCGATTAGAAATTTTTATAATTTGTTCATTATGGGTGATAAGAACAATTGTAGTTTGATGACTTTTTTGTAGCTTTTGCAACACTGTTAGGACCTCCTTAGATGAATTACCATCAAGCGCTCCTGTAGGTTCATCACAAAACAGTATTTTTGCTCTTTTCACTAAAGCCCTTAATATAGCAGCTTTTTGTTGTTGACCTCCTGAACATTGATTAGGGAATAAATTAATTGCTTTACGAATATCCCACTCATCAATAAGATTTTCAATTTCCTCAGTGACATCATGTTCTAAATAGATATTCTCATGTAAAGTTAGATCATCAATTAAGTTATATTCTTGAAAAACAAAAGCAATATCATTTTTTCTAAAAACATTTACTTCTTTTTTAGTGAGATTGCCTATACTTCTTTTGTTTACCTGAATATCGCCTGAAGTAACACTCTCTAGCCCAGATAAGCATTTGAGAAGCGTAGTTTTACCCGATCCTGATTTCCCAATAATTGTACATAGTTCACCCTTATTTATGCCTAAATCAATTCCTCTTAACACTTTTAATTCATTTTGTTTATTTGCATTAAAGACTTTTATAACATTAGTAGCTTTAATCATTTGTACCTCCACTTTTATGTTTAATTGTAATAAAATACGAATAATATGTATCATCTGCTGGTGCAATTTCACTCACTTCAAATCCACATGTATCTAATAGAGGAAGGAACAGATTCCACTGCTCCGCTTGAGCAAAATCAATAAGCATATTATTTAATACAACTTCAGCTTGGAGAATACTATTACAAATATCATATTTAAAGCGAGATATAAGATTCCAATCCTTATTATGCTTAGCAATAAGCTCTTGATAAACTTCAAAATTAGGATAATACTGACAAATTATTATAGAACCATCCCTATGCAAAATTTCTTTTAGTTTCTTGAAGAGGTCTTCTTTTTCGTCTTGAGTAAGATAAAATAGCATATAACTCATATTGATCATGTCAAACTTGCTATCAAAAGAAAGATTTATAATGTCTTCATTATGTATAACAACATTTGACTTATCTTTATATTTAGTTTGTAGTTTCTCAAACACTTTTTTTTGTCTTTCTACACCAACAATTTGTTTATCATCAGACCTCAAATGAACATCAATAAAATTACCATTTCCGCACCCAATGTCTAGAATTGACTTAAATTGTTTTTGAGAAATAAAAGCTGCATAGTTCTCTTTTGTGTATATATTAAACGCTAATTCTCCAAGATCCGTGTAGAAATCTTCTGAGAAGCTAGGGGCTATTTGTTTAAAAAAGTCCAATTCATTAATCTCTTGTAAATAGGTAAGGACCTCTTTAATATATATATAATCTAGTTTCTCCATTATTTTCCCTAATGTTGTATTATGTTCTTCATTAATTACACGCTCAATGAACTTGTAATCACTTTGTATTTTATTTACAATCTCACTATAATTTTCGTCTTCAAATTCAACTAAGCTGTTTCTGCTCTTTACTGCCACAAGGTATTCTTGATTTAATGTGTATACATTCTCTTTTTGTGAAATCATACCCAACTGAATACCTAGATCCATAAATGAATGAAATATATTATGATGCATATTTCCTCTTGTCATTGCTTGAACATTATCAAAGTTTTCATATACCTTCCTTAATACAATAAACCTTATATAGTTCTTAACTTTTGAAAACAAAAGTAATTGGAACAAAGGAGTATCTCTTATCCCTACAATCTTAGATAATCGAACTAAAATATTTATACGAATGGACTTTTCTGGTAACTTATAACGTTTGTTTGGAGAATATGATTGATACTTGCTCACTAACAAACTGTATTTCATTTAATAACCTCCTCTTCTTTTAAAATTAAATGATAGGAAGCAAAAAGCTCCCTATCTATATAAATTTCCACGTAATTTATAAAGGTATTAACACGGACTCATTATAAGTAGATAAACTTTGAATGTTTTCTTTAATTACTTTTAAAGTCATATCCAGGTCTTCTCTTGAATGGGCAGCTGAGATAAAAAATCTTATTCTAGCTTCACTCTCTTTTACTGCAGGGTAAATTATCGGCATCGCATTTATTCCATTTTCAAATAATATTTCCGAGAATTTAAGAGCTTCATCAGAATTTCCAATGATTAAAGGTACTACTGGCGTGTCATAACTTTTACCTGTATCAACTCCTAGTTTCTTTAATTCATTTAAGAAATAAGTATGGTTTTCTATTAATCTTATAAATAAACTTTCTTCACTTTCACAGAGTGTTAACGACGCTAATGCCGCAGCTGCATTAGCTGGTGTCATTCCTACACTGAAAATAAATCCAGGTGAATTGAATCTTAAATATTTTATAAAGGATTTGCTACCAGCAATATATCCCCCACAACTATTAAGGGATTTACTTAATGTTCCCATTAAAATATCTACTGATTTAGGGTTAACATCATAATAACTTGTTACACCTCTACCATTCTTACCAATAGTACCGATTGAATGCGCTTCATCCACCATGAGAATAGCATTATACTTTTCTTTTATTCTAATTAGTTCTGGTAATTTACAGATATCTCCATCCATGCTGTAAACACCTTCTACCACGATTAAAACCCTGCGGAATTTCGACCTTAGCTTTTTTAGCTCATCTTCTAGATGATCCATATCATTATGTTTAAACGGCTTTCGCTTGGCATTAGAAAGAATTGCACCTTGTATAATACTATTATGAGCCAATGCATCATGTAGAATTAAATCTTCTTGATTGACAATATTCCCTATGGTATTAACGTTAGTACTATGTCCTCCCACCTGAATTAGAGCATCTTCTGCACCTAAGAATTCAGCAATTTTTCTTTCAAGCTTTTGATGGATTTCAATTTCTCCGCTAAGTAATCTACTACCAGAAACACTCGTTCCATAACGATTTATCGCTTCAATTACGGCCTGGTTAATTATATTTGAACCATTAATACCGAGGTAATTATAAGTGGAATAATTTATCTTCTCTTCTCCATCAATAATAATTCTATTTGATGCTATTCCATGGTTTTTTCTAAAATAAGGAATGTATTCTCTGCTTTTAAGATATTTATGAAACTCTTTAACTTCAGTGAAATCATCCAGCAATGAAGCTGTATCTTGTTTCATTTCTATTCCTATTTCTTTATATACTAAAGATAAAATATCGTCTACAGTTGTATCCTCTTGTTGAAAAACTTCTTCCAAGTCGACTTCTTTCATCTCAGGAAAGTCATGTACTACTAATCTATGAAAATCCATAATCATCATTGAATCAAGACCAAGATTATTAACTAACGAATCAGTTACAGCAATGTCACTTTGATCATAACCTGTTATTTCAGCCAAATGGCTAATGATTTTATCGTATACTTTATTCATGGTAAACCCCCATTATTCTTTTATGTTGTAGCGAAATGATTTATTAAGAAGTTAGCAGCATTTACTGGACCATCAATATTTTCTAAAAGCTCCTGCATTTTTTCTGCCCTATTGTGCATCTCTTTATTTGTTAAAGAAAATTCTATTAGTTCACCAAGCTTTTTAGTTGTTATATCTTTTCGTTTAAGAGCTAATGCATTACCAAAGAGAACACATTCATTTATATTGACTTTTTGTTCTGCTTGCAATCCAAGCCCAAGGAATGGTTTTCCCGACAAACAAGCTGTTTGAACTGTACCTTCCCCGCCATGAATAATAGATAAATCTATTATGTTTCCCAATTTATGAGCAGGGAGCAAATCACAAAGGATTATATTCTTATTACTAGAAAAAACATTTCCACTAGGCCCAAGTATTTCCTTCATAGGGCATATAACTATTACAGGTAGCTTCTTTAAAACATGTAAGATTTTCATGACAATTTCTTTACTTCCAGAGCTCCCCATTGCAAAGTAAATAACTGGTTCATTAGTGGGAAGACTATCTACAAATGAAGGTATGGATGTATCCAGTTTTGCATAAACCGGGCCAATATATTTATAGTTAGCAGGAAGATCTTCCACACCACTAATTTCAGGAATGGTTGTAATTAAATTATAATCGGCATCTAGTGCATCTATGGTGTATTTTGGAAGTTCTACTCCTTCTTCTTTTGCCAATTTAGAGAAAGATTTTGGTTTATAAGTAATACCTAAAGCAACCTTTTTATAAAGATTCATAGTAAACTTTTTAGGTAAGAAAAGCTTATTAATTATAGAAGGTAATTCTAGGTGCCCTTTTAATAAAAAAGTTCTTGTATATGCTAGTGGTTTAATATATACAAGTGGTATTTGACAAGCTCTCGCCGAAATAAACATACTTAATGTGGTTCCGATAATGACAACCGCCGGACAGTAAGTATTTATAATTCTTTTCTCATTTTCAATTCGTTTCTTGAGATGTTCGTATGTAAAGGGATGTTTTATGCCCTTCATCTGATCGACTTTCATAAGTTGATTGATATCGTCTTCACTTAAAGCTGGTTCAAGGTGGATAAATTCAAAGTTAGCTTTTTCAATAAGATACGCATATTTTCTAGAGTAGCCTATAAATATGCAATGAAAGTATTCGGAACATTTCTTTGCTACTTCTATTGATCTGGTAGTTTCGGCCAAGTTAAAAGTTTCTGGTGCAAAAATAATATTTTTTTTAATTATTCTCATCCCCCTTGATCACATTAACAATATATATTTATAAACGTATGAAAAATACAGTCGATATGAAAGTTTTTACTTTTATTCTATTTTCATCTAGATAATCGTTAGTATGTTTTTTTCAGGCATATAGGTACCATAGCCTTAACTCTTATTTTTGGTTTTATTTGTTTGTATCGTTCTTTTGAACTGTATTTACTACACTTCTACAAGCTAAATTAGCGGATTATCTATTATTTCATAAAAGCAAAACTAACGATGATAACAGCAGCCATAATACCTAAAATGACACCTAGAACCATCTTTTGTTTGAAAATTCGCTTCACTATAAGCCTTTTAAATTATTCCTCCTAGTATTCGTTTAACCAACAGTTAGATAGATAACTAACAATGTGTTGTTGATAATAAACTCATGTTGTTTATAATGGAATTATATCGTTTTTTCCATAAAATTCAATTTACAGTTAAGGCATAAATGTTAGATAAAAAACAAAAAGATGAAATCTGTTGTCTATAATGACAATAACAAACGGGGAGGTATAAAGTGTTGAGAAAAGCGGATTTACGGATTATACGAACCAAAAAATTTATATATGATGCTTTTATCAAACTGATAGCAGAAAAGGGATACGATGCTATTACTATTCAAGATATCGCAGATGAGGCACTCATCAATCGGGCTACATTTTACTCGCATTACAGGGATAAACAAGATTTGTTAACAAAGATTAGTGAGGATGTACTAGAGGAATTAGCAAGTAAGATGGTCCTATATGCCCATGTGCAGGGAAATCAAATAGATTTTTCGAAACTCGAGGAAGTTTTACAATCGTTATTTGAGTGTATGGTAAAACATGCAGACTTTTATAAAACCATGTTTGGGCCTCATGGCATTCATGATTTTAATCTACAAATGCAGCAGACTATCATGAACAACCTTGAACGAAATTACATTGAGCTTAAAATTGGAGAACATGACTCAGATATTCCAAAGGATATGGTATTACGTTTCTTCACTTCCTGTGTTGTCGGGATGGCAATTTGGTGGCTTCAAAATGACATGAAATATTCACCGAAATATACCGCACAACAGCTAGTGAAGCTTATGACTAAAGGACCCTTTTGTGCAGTAGGTTTTACTTTTTTTAATGAGCGCTAGAAAGAGCAACTGTACTGGGCATTGCAAAGGGCTCTGGTGTAAAAATAGAATAAAAGATACTAAAGCGCATGAATTTCTAATGGAATCGTACCTTATGCTGTAAGTCCAAACAATTGATGGATGAATTCTTTCTCGTTTTGGACACGCTGGTCCCGTAAATCAACCTATTCTTTTTTATCATATGCATAGCTTCTACTCCAAAAAGAATAGATGTAACTGTGTCAAAACATTGGAATCCTAGCATAGATCGAATTCGCTTCTTTATAAAGAAATTATCTTGTTCTACTATGTTATTCAGGTACTTTTGTTGTCTAAGTCGCATACCACCAGGTATGCTTTTTTCAATTGTTCAATTGCTATAAGATAAGCCGGATTTTTATCGACTGTCATAACACGGGGGTTTGAAACATGAAAAGAAGCAAGACCTTCTTGAAAAAACATTTTGCAATCTTCAGGTCTCTTGTTTTGCTCAGGTAAAATCGATTGTATTTCCTTTCGAATCAACAGCACGATACAGGTACATCCATTGACCTTTTATTTTCATAAATGTTTCATCTTCCCTTCAGGAGTCACTTGTTTGTTTAAGGTGACGTCAAATTCAGGACCGTACTGATGAACCCAACGCATAATCGTTGTATGAGAAAGATAAACCCCGTTCCTCCATCATTTCCACTACATCGCGAAAACTGAGGTTGTACCGTAGGTACCATCTTATCTTTAACAAAACAATTAAGCTGATAATGCTTCCATTTGAATACATTTTCTTTTTCCATACCAATTACGCCCGACTTTAGACTAGTAGTATCAGTATGTCCAAAGTTTGTAGATTTATTGTAATTGTCCTAAATCTTTTGCACCATTGTCCTTTTCCTCCATGCAAGTAAGGAAAGAATTCATAGTTTTTTGACATGTCGCAAGTCAAACCAACTAGATCCAATATTCTTCTCGATACTTTTATGATAATAAAAGAGGGATTTGCATTAAAGAATATTTTATGCTATTTATAAATAATTGTAATTTTAAAACCTTGGTACATATAAAGTATATTAAAGTAGGTATATATCAAAGGATTAATTTTTTTATTTCACCAAGTAAAGTAATATTTTATCGGAATATTCTTACCTTTATCAGAGTTGGATGGTTTATAATGCAAATTAGGTGCTGCAGCTACCTAGATATTTATAAAGATGGAGGTTATATAAATGTCTTCAAAAAATGAACTGAATTTTAAGCTATTATTCGAATCACAGTTATCTTCTCCTGTATTTAAACAGGAAGCATATGATATCTATAAAGAATTGCGCGAATGTCACCCTGTTTATCCTTTATCTTCAGGAGAAAATAGTCAAAGTTGGTTGATTACAAGATATGAGGACGCAATTTCTTTATTGAAAGATGCTAAACTGATGAAAAATATTGAAAACGTATTCAATAACGAAGAAGACGTGGACGTCCCTATTTCCTTAGAGAATAGGGATCTTTTAAGAAATCATATGCTCAACTCAGATCCTCCTGATCACAATCGTCTACGATCACTTGCTCAAAAGGCATTTACCCCTAAGATGATCATACAACTTGAAGGCCAAATTCAATATATTGCTGATACTTTATTAAATAAAATAGAACATAATAATTCTATAAACCTTGTAAGTGATTATGCTTTCCCTTTACCTATTATGGTAATTAGTGAAATGTTGGGTGTTCCGCTTGAAGATCAGCATAAATTTAGAGTTTGGTCACAGGCAATTATTAGTACCCCACATACGTTAGAGGACATGCAGAAAAACAATCAAAAATTAGGAGAATTTGCTGAATATATACAGCATTTAGTTAATAAAAAGAGAGAACAACCTGCTGACGATTTAATTAGTGCACTAATAAAGGCTGAAAGTGAAGGAACGAAATTAAATGCATCTGAATTATATTCGACAATTACGTTACTTATTGTTGCTGGACATGAAACAACAGTAAATTTAATTACAAATATGACCTTGGCTTTGCTGGAGCACCCAGTTCAGTTACAAAAACTTCGTCAAAATCCCGATTTAATTGATTCAGCAATTGAAGAGGCATTACGGTTTTATAGCCCTGTTGAACTAACGACTTTACGTTGGACAGCAGAACCATTTACAATGCATGGACAAGATATACAATCAAAAGATAGAATTATTATATCCGTAGCATCTTCTAATCGTGATGAAAAGATCTTTCCAGATGCTGATGTATTTGATATTACAAGAAAAAACAATCGTCATATTGCATTTGGTCATGGGAGTCATTTTTGTCTTGGTGCACCACTCGCTCGTTTAGAAGCAAAAATTGCAATTTCTACACTGTTACACCGTTTGCCAGATATACAGATACAAGGTAAAAGAGAGCGAATAAAATGGCAAGAAAACTACCTGATGAGATCATTAGAAGAATTGCCTCTAAAGTTTTAAATCCTTTAGTTATTAATAAAGATTTTAGAGAATAGTATCCTGTCCTTTAGGCAGACAGTAACAAAGAATTCTCTCGTATGATGAATTCAGCACTACTGTTTTATTTAAAGGTAACAAATGATTACAAATAAAGTTTCATCATTTACTTATCGAAAATTAGATGTTTTAATTTTGGATGTAAGGTCCTTACATTCTATAAGATGCAAAAGAATAAAATTTCAGTTTTTTGCATCTATAATTTAAGCATAGTAAATATTTAATAAGTATGTATGTGTTGTAGATTTTTCGATAAGTGAAAAAACAAAATGTCCCATCTGTGGTATTATCTCAAACCAAACAAGTAAAACCCCTTCAATATACAATTAAATTTTATAAATTATAATAATATTGTAGGTTGAAGAAATAAAAAGCTAAAATGAATGGATTCACAACCTAGTTTTTATGTGGTTTGAAATTCATGGGATATAGTGATACCAAAAGAATATTTGGAAAGCACTATGAAAGAACCTTTATTTAAGTTCCTGTTATGGAAATATTAGGGTGATTTCTTAAAACTTGTCACGCTTAACGTTTAAATAATCCTGAAGCGCAAAAATATTACCAAAAACAGGTGCTGAAAATAGTATTTCAAATCTAGATTTTTCGAAGTAAAATGTGGTCTAAAAAGAGCTTTTTGTTAAAAGAAATTTGAATTCAAGGTGATAAACTTTAGGATGCTGAAAAAAGTGACACCAGGTGAATCGCATGAATTTCTGCAAAAACATAAGGTATGAGATGCAGTTTAAAGTTAAAACAGATATGACAATTTATATCCAATATCTTTGGCTCAGAGAGTGGGTATAAATTGGTTAGTTTTAGTGTTAAAGGTGTATTGGAAAGTGAAATAAGTTAGGGATTTTACAATAAATTTGGACAAATATCTCTTGAAGCGAAGAATAAACAGTATCTCAAAAATGTAATCTCGCTAATGATTCTGATCCCAAATATTCGTAGCAGTGTTATATCAAGTAAATATACCCTAGAACCTACTCTGATGGCTAAAAAATCTGTAAACAAACAGCGAATTTTAATTTATATCAATTCTGGAGAGTTGAAGATTCGGGATACAGCCACTACAACATCCTTTGCTTCTACAGGCTCACTTAAACAGGTAATATAAATTTAATTCATTCAGATATGTAAAACAATACAAAATGTAGACCCCCCTAATCTTTTAAAGCATTTATATAAAAAACCAGTAATATCAGTACTTGTACATGATATTACTGGTTTTTTGAGTTTAACATTTTGTAAGTTTTTTAAAACTCATTTTAAAAATATAGTTACACCTATCAAAAAGTTTACAATAGAAAATAAGAAAAGGGTTCTTTAATGAACCCTTTTCCTAATCCTATCTCATTATACTGGCATATTTGGTAAAAATTTTGCTATTAATACAATAATTGCAGCTAAAAATACGGCTTTAATAATAAATAAAACAATAATTGGAATAGTAGCCGTTACTTTACTCAGCCCAGCTGTAATTTGTAACCCTAACCAAATTAAAACTAAATTCCATACATAAAACACTTCAATTGTATTGCCAATTCCATATGCTAATGTACCTTCAGTAAACAATGAACCTAAACTAGTATATCGAGTTGCTCCGCTACCCAAAATTAAATTTAAAATAGTATTAATAAGTTCACCAATGATAAGAACAAAGTTTGTATATATAATAATAGTCAATAATGTTTTATAAGACGTATCGTTTCCAAAAAGCATCATAAACACTTTATAAATAACTGCTACAAATAACGCACTAACCATTGCTCCAGCGAAACTGGATCCAATACCAGAAATTATTTCTGATGTCATTGAACTCTTTCCGGCAAGTTCACCTAATTCTTTCTGCATTTTTATCACTTCAGGTGAGTTGTTCACAACATATGTTGTGAAACCTCCTACAAGTCCTTGTAATAATGCAACGAAGAAGAATATCCCCCACACCTTCTCACTCTTCTTCATTCTCTCAAACTGCAAACCAGGAGATGTAATCATTCCGAATAATGACGGTTTTTTCGTACCAACCTCTTGCGTATTAATATTTGCTTCCACTATAATGCCTCCCTCTATTTATATAACCCATTCTAGTGGGCGATACCCATCCTCCTGCCCACTAGAATGGAAATGTGTAGTAGAGAGAAACCTCTCCACTACGCTAGTAAATTACTCATAACGTAATGCTTCAATTGGATCTAATTTTGCAGCTTTATTCGCTGGAATTAATCCAAAAATAATACCAAGTGTCATTGAGAATAATACACCTCCAACAACGACTTCCCATGAAACAAGTGGTGGCCATTTCGCAAATGTTGAAACGATATATGCACCGCCATAACCCAGACCAATACCAATTAAACCACCTAAAAGCGTTAACATAACCGCTTCAATTAAAAACTGTAATAAAATTTTCCCCCTGGTTGCTCCAAGTGCTTTACGTACACCAATTTCACGCGTACGCTCTGTTACAGATACAAGCATGATGTTCATAACACCAATACCACCAACAACTAATGAAATACCAGCAATACCACCAATAATCATCGTCATAATATTTGTCATTTTTGAAATACCTTCTTGAATTTCTTTTAAATTCATCACTTCGTATTTACCAGTTGCATCACTTGGTTTACGACTGTTTAAGACATCCGCAGCTTTTTTGCCTGCTTGCTCTAAATTATCTACATTTTTTGCTTGAACAGAAATATTTTGAATTTCATCTTTTCCATACAGTGTTGGCCATAATGAAATTGGAATGAGTGCTTCTGATGATCCCATTCCCATAAACTCATTATCTGATTGATAGACACCAATAATTTGCATCGGTTGACCTTTCATTTCAATGATTTTGCCAATTGGATTCACATCTTTAAATACCTTCTCTTCCATTTGCTTATTAATCATGACAACGTTATTACCTTGATCCACATCTGATTCTTGCAGCGAACGTCCTTTGAGTACTTTCACTTTATTCACCGTGAAGTATTCATTGTCTAATCCGGTAATATTCACCATCTCTTTTTTATCTTCAATATCAAGAGACTCCATACCTGAATTTGTTGTTACGATATGTGCAATCTCTGGGATCTTCTTGAGTTCAAAAATATCTTCTTCTGTTATTTTTGGTGCTTCAGGCATCTCCATACCAAAAGGATCATTTATATCAGGACTATAATGAATAGGAACTGTTTGATTCCCTGATCCAACAAATTGTGATTTTAAGGCAGCTTCTCCGCCTTGGCCAATCGCTACTACAGTAATAATTGAACCTACACCGATAATAATACCGAGCATCGTAAGAGCTGAGCGCAGTTTATGAGCTAATATAGAAGATAGGGCAATTTTCATACTATCTAGTAAACTCATACTGCACACCTTCTATCTTCTGTAATTTTCCCATCTCGCAGTATAATGCGACGAGAAGAATAAGCTGCTACTTCTTCTTCATGCGTAACCATAACGATTGTTGTTCCTTCTGCGTTTAACTTCGTGAAAATATCCATAACTTGTTCACCAGACTTCGTATCAAGCGCACCTGTCGGTTCATCAGCCATAATGAACGTTGGATTATTCGCAATTGCTCTCGCAATCGCCACACGTTGTTTTTGTCCACCTGATAATTCATTCGGTAAATGATGAACTCTATCTGCTAACCCTACTTTAACAAGTGCCTCAAGCGCACGCTTGCGACGCTCCGCTTTTTTCACACCACCGTAAACGAGCGGAAGTTCAACATTTTCCACTGCGGAAAGACGTGGTAATAAATTAAAGTGCTGAAATACAAAGCCAATATATTCATTACGAATTAGAGCAAGCTTTGACTCGTCTGCTGTTAAGATATTCACATCATTCAGCATATATTCGCCTTCTGTTGGACGATCTAAACAACCAATAATATTCATAAGCGTTGATTTACCAGAACCAGACGGTCCCATAATGGAAACGAACTCACCGCCTTGAATCGTTAAACTAATACCGTGCAAAATCGGCACTGCCAATTTTCCTTGATAATACGTTTTAGCAATATTATTTAACGTAATCATTTCTCTTTCACTTCCATTCCGTCATACACATCGTCGGAAGGATTTTTAACCACCTTTTGCCCCACTGTTACGCCTTCTACAACCTCTGTCCAGTCTCCATCAGTAGAACCTTTTTTCACATTTTGTTTACGAAGCTTTCCTTTATCCTCAACATAAACAAATGCATCATCGCCTTTTTCTACAATGCTCTTAGTCGGAACAGCAACCATCGTCTTATTCTCTAAATTTACTTGCAGTGAAACGTGATAACCTGGAGATAAACCATCTTGACTATCAAGACTTGCTTTATATGTATATTGAGACATATTTTGAGTCGCTTCACCCATACCACCAGTTTGAGCCATCTCTGCACTTGTTGGGAATTCGCTTACCTCTGTAATCTTACCTGTCCACTTCTTCTTATTATTTGCTTTCGCAGTTACAGTGAATGTTTGATCTGGTTGAATTTGTGACTTCTGAAGCTCAGTTAACGTCCCTTGAACTTGAAACGGATCTTTAGAGGCCACTTGTAAGAAGGCTTTCCCTTGACCACCTAAAGCTTGAGATGAACCTTGCGCCGCATCTTTATCTAACTTTTGAACAACGCCCGCAAAATTACTATAAATCGTAAGCTCTTTCTGCTTTTTACTTAACTCTTCTTTCTGCAACTTCCCTTTTTCTTTCTCAAGATCAGTTGTCTTTTGCGCTATCTCTAACTCACTTACTTGCTCTTCCATCGGATCTGTTACTTCTTTCCCAGCTCCGCTATCTTTCGCTTTCTTAATTTCTTTCTTCAACGAATCAATTTTCTTCTTCCCTTGATCATAGCGCATATCTGCCATCTTCTGATCAAGCTCAGCTTGCTTCATTTGCAAATTAATTTCTTCATTATCATAAGAGAATAACTTCGTGCCTTTTTCTACCTCTTGCCCTTCTTTTACCGCAATATCTTTCACTTTTCCTTTAGTCGGATCCGCATAGAAACTTTCAATATTCCCAGGCTTCACCTGACCAGAAATTAACTTCGTATTATTCAGCTTACGCTCTGTCACCTTCTCAAAACTTACAGCATCTGTTTTCGCTGTTCCTTTCTTCTTACCTTGCATTACAAAAATATTAATAACTGCAACGATAACTATTAAAGCAATAACCCCGATGATGATCCATTTCTTTTTCTTATTTGATGTACATACTGTATTGGGTAACATAATGTATCTCCTTTCATGATGATATAATTTTATAATATATAATATAAATCTTTCCGAAGGTTACAGATGGTAACAAATCATACTTTTGGGATTTACATGTGAAGAACGTAATGTTTTAATGTTACTGTAAGATTCTCACATTCTGTAATGTGTAAAGCTTCTATAACTTAAGAATTATATCCGTTATAATTCTATCCATTCAACAAAATCAGAATATTCTTAAAAAACATCTGGTAAATATTTTTGTTAAATTGAGTAAAGACCATATATCAGTAAGAGTGGAACTGCGTTATATATTATAGTGCGAAATTATTAACATATTTGGTTCTGTTGCAAAGTTAGCTGAAATTTAAAAGATACTGCAAAACATATACACATTCAGAAATATAACAAAATCCGTGTTAGGGAAAAAATAAAAATTACATAGAATAATATATTTTTAAAAATCGAGGAGAATTTATAAATTTTTAATTCTAAAAGTAGGAGGTTACAAATAATGGTAAATTTATCTATTTGGTGGAAAAAATATTATGGGTTTATAATTATTCCATTTATAGTAATGACAGTTCTGTTTAACACCCTTTCAAAATATAGTAAAATTGCATATTTTTTATTTATCGCTTGGTTAATATTCAATTTAATTGATTTTTACAAAAAAGAGATTTTAAGCCACTCAAAAAAATAAAACTTCTATATATTCTTTGTGATTAGCTTTAGAAATCTAATATATAATCTTTAAAAATGAGGGTATGCATTAAAAGAGCTATCGGAATAGCTCTTCAGATTAATAAATTATAGTTTTTTATTATGGTAATGAGGTTATCTAATGATCTTTGTCCTCTTTATTATATAATTCACCCGCCCTATATACACTGAAAGACAAAACTATTACAGATAATTCTTTCCCCATTAAAACGTTAGCATTTTTCGAAATAGGATATCAATGATAATTGAAAATGGTATTCTCTACTTTCATTAAAGTATGTGAAATTATATAAATGACCGTCTAATATAAAAAAGCTTTAAGATAATACCATTGATTCAATCGATAGCGGCGTATACTATCTCAGTTACTGCCATAGAGCTACACCATCTCCTATAAGGAAAATTAATGATAGCCCATAGGCATGTCGGTTTCGGTACAAAAATACCAAGACCCTTGTATGTTTTATAGACTTTTCGCACCAGAACCTCATATTATTTTCAAACTATTTTTTAGGCACTAATACCTTGATGCTGTGTCATTTCACCTTTATGAGAAACATAACTATGTGCTATCATTCCTAGCATTATTACAAACATACCGCCCCAAGATAAAATAGTAGGAGTCGGAGAATGTAATAAAACTAACTCCCCGATAACAGCAAATAGTACTTCCATAGATTGCGTTGCTTCAACAGTAGCTAGTTTTTGCATATCCCCTCTTACCATATCAGTTGCTTTGAAAAATAAAATAGTTCCAATTACACCTGAACAAATAGCAACTAAAATAGATTGCATTGTTTGTTCTTTACTAGGCGCTCCTATTGTAAAAAAGCCATACACGGATAGCAAAAACCAAAATGGTAAGCTAGCTAATGTCATTCCGAGCACACGTTGATAAGTATCCAGACGGTCCCCACAAACCTCCATCATCTTACGATTACCTAATGGATAAGCAAAAGAAGCTATAATGACGGGAATAATACCTAACAAAATATCCCTTAGAGCAAGAGATTTCGCTTGCTCTATTTGCATAAGAACGATACCAAGAAGAATAATAAGTGACATACCCATCCCTTTTATTGGTATTTCTCCTCTTTTCTTAAGAAGCCCATCTGATGTTTGAATGGTTTGAGTAAAAAGAGGTGCTAATAAAGATCCTGATATAATAGTAATCTGCCAAGTCCCTGCAATTACCCATCCTGGTGCATGTTCAGCCGCAAAACATAATGGAGCGTAAAACAGGACAAATCCAATAAAACTCCATAAAACCCACGCTCCCGGATTTTCTCTCATAACTTGCAATAGCGGCCTTAGTTTTTTTCTACTCATAACAATAAGCAAAAGAAATAAAACCATGAAAATAAATCTTAGTGACGCACTCCATATCCAGTTACCACCTGATAATTCCATCGCTCGATTAATTATAAATGTGAACGAAAAAAAGAAAGCACCACAAATACCTAAAAAAACCGGACGCAAACTTCTTACCTCAATCTGCTTCATAAGTCAGTACCTTCCCAAGACTTAACCAATTTTGTTCCACTTTGATTGATCAACATATGTAATCTCCTCTTCTTTAAGATGCTTTAGCATTTCTAGAAACAATGTATAAAATCTCTTGGAGGAACTGCAAATGCAGCTCCTAAAATTAAAAGAGCATACGAATCGAGTATAGAGTGTTCAAAATGTAATTTCATCGTTCAGAACGGAGAAAAATGGATCATCAATTTGTGGAATTTTCCAAACGGGAGGCAACATATCAAATGTGAATTTGAAATAAAGGTAAAATGCTTTTAAGAAAGACGCGAAGTTTTGGATAAAGGTGTGACGTTTATACTAGTAACCTAAAATTAGCATCACGCTATAGCATTGATTAAGCGATGCAGAGATTAAAGAAAACTAAACAAATAACTTGAACAGAGTGAGCCCCCTTATAAGAAAATAAGGGGGCTCAGAACAGAAATATACAAGTCGTATTAAAGAACTCCAAAACGGAGGTACTATGTTAGTTTAACACGTATTAAAGAGATGGTAGATGCATTGTAATCGAATTGTTACCTCTCTATCCTTCCTTAAAATAATAAGCATGGTGCTATTGCATTGATTAAGCGATAGAAATGTGGCTTTAAAACAAAGTTTAATCGCTTATAAATTTAAAAAATCCTTTATATAAGGGTTCTTTTTTAATGAAATTCAAAAAAAACAAAGGATAGAGCTTCTCTGAGAAAAATTCTATGGATTTATAGAAAGACTGTGTTAGAACAAGTTATCTTTGTTACTATTTGTAACTTACATACTTAAAAACTTGATGTTTTAATAAAAGTGCAAATGGTTTGACCACTAAGGAAGAAGAAGATTCTACTATTGAACTACTCACCACGCTTCCTACTTTAGCTTGGTTTTGCAACTTCGGCAAGCGTGGGTCGATAGAGCGTTGAAAAGCTATCTGTACAAGTATATAGTAGCAAACATGTTGGCTTATGCCAGCCGACATTCATCTCCCACCTAGAATTGGTGTTTCACACCTTCATAGTCAACCTATTTTTTTACAAAATAATAAAAATATAGGTTGTAATAATCATCTTTTATATTTACGTTTTTGGGGGTAAAAAATGGAACAAATGAACAGGCATATAAATATGTCCCTTATTCAACTATTTCTTTTAGTACTTAACCAATTTTTATTTTCAGCAATGTTTCCATTATTACCTTGGTTTATTGAAGATGCTGTAGCAGGGTTTGGTGTCTTAATTACTTCGACTTTACTAATGTTTATTGGCATGAAAATGATGAACCTTAATGACAATAATAATTATTTAATAACAAAAATAAGGCAATCTATTCCCTTTATAACATCAATTTTCTCATGTTGTATTATGATCATGAAAATTACAGATTTATCTACTATAGTAGCTCTCGTATTTAATTTTGTAATGGTTATTATAACACTTGTATTTTTGTTACGAGATTTATCTAAACTAAATAATTGACCTAGCCAAAGAGCACTTTCTGAGGTGCTCCTACACTTACATATCAGATAGTGTTTTGGTTTAGTTTTGGCTCCAGAATAATCCAATCAAAATACCATGAACAAAGAACGGACTGGATACTGCACTCCACGATGCCATCCATTTAGCTTATTTCCAACAAAGTAAATTCTTGATTATCTTTTCGCCACAATTACTCATAGTTAACTCTTCAACAATCCATTTTCCACTTAAAGAGCACTGCTCGAAGGTACCCTTTTTGGTTTGTAGATTTTCAGCAGAAAGAAATTTTCAACGACCCTATTACCTCTCCTTGAACAAACTTTCGCATTCAATTCGACAAATCCTTACATTATTGTTACATTTCTTTTGATAACCCTATGTTATTATGTATCTGCAGGGTAAATTCCTTGAAACGAAATTTTCTAATTCCCACTAGATTTTTTGTCACAAGGATTTTTGTTTACCAAACCCTTGCATAGTAACTTCATCTGACGAAGCCTCCTTCCGTACTCACAGTTGGCTTCGTCTAAAATAACACTATTGTTCAATTTTTATCGTTAGGGAACTAGAAAACTAGAATATCACTCCGTATATGCTCACACCCTCCATCTCTTTACCCACATACTTATATACATCTGTTAAACTAACATAAAATCCCCGATGAGTCGGAGATTTTATGTTAGGATTTTTAGTTTTTTGCTGCACGTTAAGACTACATTTTTCTATTAAATAAGGTCTATGAGTCATATGTTAATTGAAAAATTCGACTGTCATAATTTCTCCATCAATAGGAAAGGTGAATGGTCGTTTATGAACTACTCACCACTTAACGTTCTAACGGGCTGTTTGAAGTGAGAGATTCCTGCGAACACTGATGTATCCACCAGTTATCTTAGTAAGTTCTGCCCGATCACATTTTAAACTATAATATTTACACAAGTACAACCGGTGTTGCTTATTCAAAAGGTAGCTTCTGAGACATGGGAAAATAATAAGCAACAAAAATATGTAAAATTTAATTCAGTACCTGCTAAATATGTGCAATTAGAGGTAGTAAACGGAATGAATGGATTTTCGTCAGCGGCAGAAATAAATATTCTGAGATATTTATTTCTGTTGATTTTAAAAATCATAAAAAAGAGATACGTTTCAATTAAAGCGTATCTCTTTTTTACGAACACAACATTCTTTAATCGTGTTATTTCATGCTATATAGTATTAGAAAACGGAATGAATGGTGTAATCCCCTTATGATTAAATTTCGTCTAGCGCCTAATAAGAATACTTATATCGGGTCCTAAAAAACAGGTTTTTTATTAACTAACTTTATGATAGTTTCCATGTTTCACCACCTGTCTAGCATACTCTATATTATGAAGTTTCATCGTTTCAGAAATATCTACAACAATTGTATTCTGTAAAACACTTATTACATAACCGGTTAACTGTATGGAAGGATTGTCGCGATAAGGAAATCGAACATAATTACCTTTGGTTATATCAATTGTAGAGTCCATGGAATATACCTCGTTTCTTAGTAAGAATTCATTGTTATTATAACGTATGGGACGGGTATATTATGTGAACTGTTACCTTTGTAACAAAAGGTAACAGCCCTAATTCATATATTGTACATAATCTCCTCTTATAGTCTGGTCTATTTTATGTTCGAATTAGGTTTTAAGGGCATGTCTTATGAGATTGTAAAACATGCTCCTTTTAGTTTATAAAATCTAAGTCTTTTGTGAGTTCTTCCAAAAGAGAATGAGTTAAATGACTTCGCAAATCTTCAGCAAATACTTGTAATCTATATTGAATTAAAAGATTCATAAAAAACGTTATTCTTTCTAATAATCTTGTTTAGAAAGAATAACGTTTTTTTATTAGATTCTTAGGTTGATGGACATGTATGGTGCTCGCTAGGTGGTAATACATATAAAAAATAACAGTAGCAAAAATAATAATAGAGTATTGGTTCAGGCTGTTAAGGGTGCAATTGATTAAATGAAGTTTTTGTGTAATTCCACAAAAAGGGGATGTATTTTTCTTCCTTCTTAACAATGAAAAAACGTTTTAAACACTCTATACTCTAATTACAATAAATCAAGGATTATTAGGAGTGAGAAAATCTAATTCTATGTCTGTCCTAAGCATATAATTCCACGAAGCTGCTGACCTCACTTAAGCCCAATCCCTTAAAAATTAACAATTAAAAGTTGGATTTATAGAACAACTTAAGACGCTATCAAGTACTTCATTTGACTCGTATATAAACAAAATATAAAAAATACGTATCGGAAATATTTACTAAAAGTAAAAAGCAATCATTATTGAAGCTGGAATTGAGGCACACTCAGGAATTATATATAGCTAGGTTTGAAAAAAATGAGTTTAAAAATTTATTTTCTGATAAAAACAACCCATTTATGAATAATTTATGTCAGAAAGTCAGGGTGTTACTGGTGATGGAATAGTTGAGTTTGCTAAATCTGTCCGTCCGAGGGGTATGGGAAAAACATCCATACGCTGCCCCCCACTATTTGTACGCAATGTACAAATGGGATAGGGCTACTGAATTTAAGCCTACGGAAGAACGATATGTAAATGCAGAACTCGGCTATTATATTACAATTTCTAAAAAGTTAATTGAAAAAATAACACTTCAAGAAGAATCGAAAACTACTCAATGTTTTCTTTATATTGATACAGATAAAACGTGGCTTGAAGTTTATACCTTTGATTATAAGGAATGGCCAAAGATCAAAAATTATGAAGCGGCAGTTAAAACAAGAGAGCATGTATATGCTATTTCAAAAAACTTTGACTACCAGAATCTTAAATCTTATATCAAATCCATGGCTGATTACCAACGAAAGTAAAGGAGCGATGACCATGACAACAATTTTAGTATTAGATGATGAAATAACAATTCGTAGTTTTATTACTTTAAATATGAAGCATGCTGGTTTCAATGTTCTAGAAACCAATACAGGTGAAAAAGCTCTTGAGCTTTTAGAACATCATAATGTTGATATTATAATACTTGATGTTATGTTACCGGGAATAGATGGTTTTCAAGTATGCAAAAAAATACGAAAATACAATGAAAAGATTGGTATTATTATGTTAACGTCACGTGTGCAAAGTAAAGATCAGGTTTACGGTTTGACAATTGGGGCAGATGATTATATAAAAAAACCATTTAGTATAATTGAATTAGTAGCACGTGTACAATCATTGCTAAGAAGAGTAAAAGAAACTAAAAAGGATATGGAATCGATTCGCTCAGGACCATTTCAATTAAATATTCTGCAAGAAAAATTATATAAGGATGAGATAGAAATTGACTTAACTCCAACAGAGTATATTATTTTACGATATTTAATGGAAAATTCCATAAAGCCAATTCCACGTGATGAACTCTTAAATAAAATATGGGGTATAAATTGTTTAAGTGACACAAAAGTAGTAGATGTGAATATCAGTCGCCTTCGTCAGAAGATCGAACTTAGTCCTTCTAACCCTCAGTTTCTCCTTACTGTATGGGGAAAAGGATATAGGTGGAATGGAGTAAAACAATGAGGGGAAAATATATCACCAGGTTACTACTACAAGTGATAAACAAAAACAGTTGGAAGCATTATATCAGGAATTGTTTTATTAGTAAGTAGAAGATTAGCTAACCTTTTTATTTATGATAAAACTTCAACTGCAACAATATAAAAACATATTAATTATTTATAATTTTATGTAAAGAGTCATTAGGAGGTGTAAAAAGATGAAACAAGCCAACTTAATTATAACCCTAACACTCATTCAACTATTCACTTTAGTAACTATCCTATTTATTTGCTCCACAAATGTACCATTTTTTCCTTGGTTTATTGAAAAAGGATTTGGATGGATTGGAATCTTTATTACTGCCCCTGTTCTATTAATTATAGGCACAATTATGACATATTATGATAAGAAAAAAACGTATTCTATCAAACGAATGAGACAAAGTATTCCTTTCATTACTGTAATTTTCTTCATGTATGTCTCCTTTTTCTCTTTGACAGATAGAATTGTAATAACGACTTTTATAGTTAATCTTGTATTAGTTATCATTACAATTATGTTTTTATCACAAGATATTTCTAAACTACATAGAAACAGAAAATATAGACTTAAAAGAATACGAATGAAACAAAGGCATTCTGATGTATATACCGATTAGCACAAAAAGACTTCATTTTGATTAATCTTTTTCAAAATGAAGTCTTTTTGTTTGACGTAAAATCAAGGATTATAAATTTTTCTGATTAAATTTCATGCTAAACTAATAGCATGCTTATGTTCCTTATTATAACAACCCTTGAGTTTAGTTAATTATGGAGTTAAATAACTTATCTTACAGCTAAGTCCTATTGATAGATATAACAAAAAGACGTTTTCACTACCCCCACTTTAAAAATAAAATGAATGGTAAATTATTTAGACGAGAATCAAATTACTTATCAATATGCTGAACAACAAGTGAAGCGTATTCTTTTGCTCCTGTTGGGTTTAAATGAATTCCATCTGGTTCGAAATATGATTGATTTCCAGCACTTGCTGCATACCAATCAACTAGCACCGTATTTGGAAATTTAGAAGTGACTTCTTTTAATTTCTCATTAACTACGGACTCCCACGGACGAGGTATTCTAGTATTAACTAATACAATTTCACGTTCATCACCTATTAACTGAATCAACGATTCTAGTTGCTCTGTCGTGAATGCCCCATTTGTCCCTAATCCAATAATGACATGATTTCCTAAAGTACCTTCCTTTTTCATTCCCTCTATTATATTAAATGCTTGAGACATCTGTCTTCCAATTTTTGCATCAATTGTAATATTAGGAAAAGCATCTTTTAAATAAGGGGAGACATCAATCATAATTGAATCACCAATGGCTGTAACAGTTGTAGGTTGTTTAATTTGATTAGAGGAATCTTTATTTTCATCCTCTAATGTTTTATCAATCGGTTTCTCTTCCTTAGTAACTGGATGAGCAGATTCCTCATTTTTTTTCACTTGTACCGCCTCTGTCCTAACTTGTTTAGAATTGCCTTTTACTTTGCCGGCTGTTGAGAAACCAAAGATAACTGTTATGGAAAGGAATATTGTACATGCTAAAGCAACTCTATTAACGAATGATAAGTCTCTTATTTTCAAGTCCGTTAAACGAAGATTCTTCAATGCACCTTGACGAATTGGATTTTCAATAAACTTCCACGAAAGATGTGCCATAAGTAGAATCAAAAAAACTTGAAAAATAGCTTTAGTAAGATGAGGTCCTTCTGTATTAGCTTGCGAGCTCGTCAATGTGATAATCGGATAATGCCAAAGGTATATTCCATAGGACCGAATACCAATCCAACGTAATGGTTTAAACCTTAAAAGTACACTAACTCTGCTAGTTGGATGAGCAAGGTTGGCTATTAATAAAGCAGTAACAACCGATAAAAATAACATTCCTCCACGATATAGGAATGAGTCATATTGAT
The DNA here is from genome assembly GCF_008042405.1 of Bacillus sp. SH7-1. Taxonomy (NCBI): domain Bacteria; kingdom Bacillati; phylum Bacillota; class Bacilli; order Caryophanales; family Bacillaceae; genus Bacillus; species Bacillus sp. SH7-1. The sequence goes on along the minus strand of NZ_QNUD01000001.1, from coordinate 13,714 downwards.
TTGTCTCCCAAAACATAATTAAAATAATGATTAAAGCAATTCCCCCAACTACATCTAAAACAAATCGAGCTGGTGGAACAATTTTATTAGAAAGTCTATTACTTGGCCAAAGTAGGGCGAGTACTGCCCCTATTAATAAGGAAAACGCTCTTGTATCGGTACCATAATAAACTCTACTTGGATCATTTCCTGGTTCATACAGTACAGCCATCGCAATTGCTGAAGCAATTGCTCCTAAAAAAATAAATAGTGTCATACGTGATCGTTTTTTTATGTAGTAGAATCCTAAACTAAGTATGAATGGCCAGACTACATAAAATTGTTCTTCAACAGCCAACGACCAAAAATGATTTAAAGGAGTAGGTTGGCCAAAGTTATCAAAATATGATAACTTATGATAAATATACCACCAGTTACTAATATATAATACTGCTGCTAACGAATCTCCTCGCATTTTTCCTAGTAAGGAGTTATGAAATAACGTCACCCATGCAAAAACAATAATGAGCATAACAAACATTCCTGGAAGTAATCTTCTTGCCCTACGTATCCAGAAATTTTTTAAATCAATTCTTTTATATTTCTCCCACTCAGTAGCAAGAAGATCGGTAATTAAATAACCCGAGAGTACAAAGAAAACTGTAACGCCCAGGAATCCTCCAGGTATCCACTTATAGTTGACATGATATAACACGACACCCAGTATAGCCAGCCCTCTTAAACTATCTAATCCGACCATATAACGGTTATTTTTCTTTAATGGTGTGAGCATATATAATCCTCCCTTAAACTTTGCTGATATGTTTGGTTATTTTTTCTCATAAGTGATTATCAACAGAAAACAAATGAAAACTCTATGAATATGGGGAAAAGTACATCTATACAACGAAACTTTTATATAGCAATTCCTTAATTTGTAATTTTGTTCTTTTTTACCAAGCCAAAAAGTCGAAAGAGCATTATAAAATGCTTTTTCGACTTTTACATTATATCATTTAGTTAAACTGGTACTTGAATACCCCCTTCTAATATTTCACAATTCAAATTTATCCTTTTTACAGATTTTCAATATAAGAAGCTCGGTGTAGAACTTTGATTTGTCTGTAGATAGAAGAATTTCGAGATACTTAAGTTCATAATTATTTCTCTGGCTTTTTCTCTTTTATTTTTATCTTCGCGCCTTTATAAAAACTTAATTTCTCCTTATTATACTCTGTAGTATATTGATTGAACTTTTCTTTTTCCTTTAGTGTTTCTTCATTTATTACATTGTAAGCTTTAACTTTCTCACTAATTTCTTTTAGTTTTGTTTCTTTTTCTTTTAGCTTTTCATAAAGTTCTTTTTCAATTATTAATGATTTTTTGTAACTTCCATTCATTTTTAGAAAAGCATCATAACGATTTTTATAAGCTTTTTCTACTGTTTTGGCTTGTTCTTGTAATTTTTTATCCTCGATTTTATTTATATCATTAAGAACTGATTTCACTTCTGTTTGTGCTTTTTTTAATACATCTGCTTCATTATCTAACTCTTTCTCACGTTCAGATACATTTGCAACAGCTTGTTCTACTTGGGGTAGTGCTTCCTCATTATTCTCTTGTCCTTTCTGTATAATTTGATTGTACAATTCTTGTCCCTTTGCTTCTAACTGCTCTAATTTTTTTACATTATCAGATAACGCTTTTTCTTGATCTGCTGCCTTTTCAAAAGCAACGTATAATTTCTCTTCTGGCTTTGCTCCTAAACATCCCCCTAGAAATCCAATTGATAGGATTCCTATTAGGATCGCTTTTCTATTAATCAATTTCAATCCCTCCTACAATGTCAAATACGTTTATCGTGCCAAAAATTTAATGGAAAATGTTCCTCTTCATGATACGCTTCAAGTTCATATCCTTTTTCTTTTAATCCTTTTATGATAGCTGGTACAGCAGCAACAGATTGCGGATGAATATCATGCATTAAAATAACTTCTTGTGGTTCTGTTGCACCTGCTAATACATTTTGAACAATTTGAGCTGAAGCTGAATCAATTGGCATCTTGTTATACTTCCAATCTAAAGAGTCAATTGTCCAATCCCAAACTGTAAAACCAGCTTCTACTGCTTTATTGCGAAGTTCTTCATTTAGTCCTGGCATGGAGCCATATGGTGGACGTGTTAATTTGGGAGATCCCTTCAGAATATTTGCTATTAAATTTTGATCTTCTTTCATTTCATTTACATACTCACCATCGGTATACAATTTCTTAAAGTTATGTGTCATACTGTGCATGCCCACATAATGGCCTTCTTCTTTCTCTCGTTTCACTAAATCCGGAAACTGCTTCACATTTTCACCAATTAAAAAAAATGTTGCTTCCGCACCATTTTGTCGTAGGATATCTAACAACTCAGCTGTATATTTACCAGGACCATCATCAAAAGTAAGATAGGCAACTTTTCTCTCTTGGCCATTAAAGCGCTTTGGTGCGTCTTTCTTTATTTCATTTTTTGTTTGTTCACTTGCTAATTGCACTGAATTCTCTTGCTTTGCTACAGCCCTTGCTGGTGAAGTAAGAGATTGATACATAAAATAGCAAACTACTACTGCAATAATTGCTATAATTGTAATAGATATACGTTGTATATTAGTAGTATGTCTCATAATAGGAACCCCTTTCGTTTTATATATTAATTTTATTATGTGATTTACATTTGATTTGCTATGACATTTATAAATAACAAATCGAAGTAATAATTCTTTCTTTTTTTATAGAAGAGATATAGTTTGTTGAGAATATATACAATATCCAAAGATATATTGAGGATGTTTTCCACGTTGATACGATTTACAGATAATCCTTTTGAAGTAGTTAGAGGAAAAGACGTTTATCCTCCATATACTTCATTAACGGATATGAAAACGATTCCTGAAACATTTTTATTAACTATTATATGGATTAAGGCTTTCTGAAAATACAAGAAGATTAGATAATAATTCTATCCAATCTTCTTGAGAGGTTAGTATTGTTTAACTATTTTACCGCTAATTTCTTAAATCAAATAATCTGGTTATTAACCAAGAAAAAGAAATATCTGTAGATTACAGATATTTCCCTATCCAAACAATTACAGCTTAATTCCCTCCATTTATAGGAAGATTTTCATAAATTCAATTGCAGCATACTAGTATGCTAATAACACTAGTTCGAAAAATAGGAATAACTTGTACTTATTCCTTCATATGTTTCTTAATTTGTAGAAAAATCCCCAAATGTGTTATCTAATTAAGCACCCGTTCATACATATGACAACAACATAGCTTTTTTTCATCTTATTTAATACATGAAAGGCTCATGTTAATTTGGTTTACTTTTTCGCAAGAGCTTCTTCTATAGAAACACAAACATAGCCGAGTTCTTTTGCAACCACTTCACATGTAACTTCACCGTTCAGCATGTTTACACCGAGTTTTAATGCATTGTTTTCTAAGATTGCTTCTTGCACACCCTTATTGGCGATTTGTAATGCATATGGAATTGTTACATTAGTTAAAGCGATGGTGGAAGTCCTTGGGACTGCTCCTGGCATATTCGCAACAGAGTAGTGAAGTACTCCATAATTTTCGAATGTCGGGTTATCGTGCGTTGTAATATGATCACAAGTTTCCACGGCTCCACCTTGATCAATGGCTACATCCACAATTACAGAACCGGGTTTCATTGCCCTTACCATTTCTTCTGTAACAAGCTTAGGTGCTTTGGCACCGGGAATCAAAACAGCACTAATTAACAAGTCAGCTTGTTTTACCGTTTCTGCGATGTTAAACGGGTTGGACATCAAGGTTTTGATTTGAGTACCAAAAATGTCATCCAGTTGGCGTAATCGGTCTGCATTCAAGTCAATAATTGTTACATCGGCACCTAGGCCAATTGCCATTTTCGCAGCATTTGTTCCTACAATGCCTCCACCAAGGATAGCAATTTTTCCGCGATTTACACCGGGAACACCTGCCAGAAGAATACCTTGTCCACCGTTTGATTTTTGTAGGAATTGTGCGCCAATTTGTACAGACATCCGCCCAGCTACCTCACTCATTGGTGTAAGAAGGGGAAGCGTATGATTCACTTCTACAGTTTCGTAAGCAATTGCAGTAACACCATTATCTTTAAGAGCTTGGGCTAAAGCTGGCTCTGCAGCCAAATGCAAGTAAGTGAATAGAATTAAATCTGGACGAAAGTATGTGTATTCACTGGCAAGGGGCTCTTTTACTTTCATAATCATTTCTGATTGTCTCCATACTTCTGCAGCACTATGAATAATTTCAGCACCGGCATATACATAATCTACATTGTTAAACCCGCTTTCAACACCGGCATTTGTTTCAATCAATACTTTATGTCCAGCCTTGACAAACGCAATAACTCCTGCAGGTGTAAGTGCAACACGGTTTTCATTATTTTTTATTTCCTTTGGTACTCCAATAATCATGAAATGATCTTCCCCTCTGTACTAATCTTTAGGTAACTTAGTTGTAGTCCAAGTATAGAGTATTAAAAATCTTTTTTCATTGTTAGGAAAAAAGAAAAATGCAGCATCCTTTTGTGGAATTCCACAAAAGGATGCTGCTACATGAATTTTTTTAGTTTGAGATCCAAGAACATAATCATTTTTTTGTTTGGATCTTTTAAATCAATCTCACTGATTTCACAAATACGTTTAAGTCTATAACTTAATGTATTAGGATGAATATTTAAAAATTTGGCCACTTCACCCACATTACTGTCTTTATTCAAAAAGGTCTCCAACGTCTCAACAAGGTTGCAATTATGCTTATAATCATAATCATACAGCTTTTGTAACGCTTGATTTTCATACTCTTCACACTTTCGTTTCTCAAGGAGAAGGTCAATCAATTGATAAATACCCATATTTTGATATCCGTGGATGTTTGCTGTGTCACAAGGGAATTTTTCCTTTATAGATAAAACAGTTAGAGCCTCTTTATAAGCTTTATCAACTTTTTGATAGTCACTATAAACACTACTAAACGCTGGTTTGATATGTTTAACTCCAAATCGTTTTTCCATTTTATGCACAAACATTTCAACGAAATTGTTGATTTCATAGGATGGTCGATTCACACAGTCCAATGAAGTAAGAAGAATTAATCGATTATGATCTATTGTGGTAAGTAAAACTTCTAAATGTTGGCTTGTTTTTAGCAAATAAGAAATCTGTCTTTCTTTTTTATTTATAATTTCTTGTTCAAACTGGAATACGATGATAGTAAATACAGATGCAGGAGTAATGTGCAGACGATGGAAATTTTCAATAATCATTTCATTTATTTGTATGTGATTGGTCAATAATTTCCAGAAAAATTCTTGTGTTTGTTCGACCTTTTTATTTTTACGAGCTTGAAGCTGTATTAATTTGCTTTTTACGGCCTCTGCAGCTTTTTTCAGCAAGGTGAAATTTTCCTCAGTTAAGAAATGTTCGTCTTCCATAACCCAGATGAATCCCAAAACATCTTCTTTGTTCCAAATAGAAATAGCAACCCTGTCACTAAGACCGACACCATTTATCCTCTTTACACGAATAGGTTCACGTTTTTTCAACAGTTCAGGGATAATGCCTTCTTTCCACAAACTGTTAATTACTTTTTCAGGCACACGTCTTCCCATAATAGTTGCAACTCTTGCGGAGTCTATTCTTTCATCATGAGTACTATATGCCAGAAGATGATGATTCACATCTTCAATTGTAACTGGGCATTGTAGGACCTCACTAATTGTGTCCGCAAACTCTTCTAAACTGTTAAAGTTGATTTTAGAGAAATCATTTTTCATATATGTCAAAACTCATCCATCCTATTTAAAATATAATTTTTATCTACTGTAAAATGTAAAAAAATAGTCATTGTGTAAACTAACAAACCTATAACACTTTTTATTAATAGTAAGGAATCGCTGTAACTCACTACACGTGGAAAAACCAAAGTTTAGTTGCAAACTTCGGTTTCGTTTGTATAGAGCACGAAGCGTTTCAATTCCTTTAATCGTACGAGAAGTATGACGCAGATTTTGAATGTCTGCGGATTTCAAATAACTTCGCTTTTTCCGAAGTTAAATATCTAATGTGTGTCCATATTTATTGATTATGTGATATAAATGACACCATTTTTGCTGAACTTTATATAGTTTTTTTCATCTAGCTTCTAGGATAGATGAAGGCTTTTCATTTTCTTCTTCCATAATGGTCATACCAATTACACATTTATTAAAACATTAAATCCTCAATGCGTAAATAGTAGATTTTTGTCGAATGTGTTCAGTGATTTAATTATTATAAATTCAAGAGAGCAGAAATATTATAGTTATAACTTGATGTATACAGCGAAATAATAACTACTTTAATCTATTAAAAACATGTAATTTAATTTAATTATTTCAAATATAATTTAATAAAGTGACGCTTGTCAATTCCCAAATATTATCCATTATTCCATTTGTTAGAGGATTAATATGGACTTTTGATGAAATAAGGAAATTATGGACATCTTTTTAGAAGATATTGCATTGCATATGTTTGGTTATATATTGATATTTATCTTTCAATTGATTAAGATGGCTTCCTGCCATCCCTTGTCCGAAGCCAATTCATCTCCCGCCTACTCTCTTCGCGTTCCTTGAGGAAAGAGCCTTCTTGGTGAAAATGATAAAAAACACTCGTTCTAATCAAGGACGAGTGTTTTCTTTTTAGATTATCTAACAGGGATAAACTTCCATGAGCTAGGTTTTTGTTTTTTTTCACCTAGTACAATCCAATTTTTCTTTGCATTTATATTTTCATAATTTAATGGATAGTCATCTGTAAAAATATTATATTCTGTAGGATTATCCAAGTTAATTTTAACTTTAAAATCAGCTAAACTATCAGATTTTTTAGCAAGGTGAATCCAACTAGAATAATTAGACCAATTTAAATATTGAAATTGATCGTAATTTGAATGCTTCATGCGAAGATATATACTCTCCCCGTGGTGTAGCTTTGCATCATTTTCTTTGTAGAATTCAAATTCCATAGGTGTACCAGATAAACCATTGTTTTCTTTATTTGCAAGTGTGACATAATCGTAACGATTTGCTATATACCATTCAAATGTTAAACCTTGATAAGGAGATTCACTTGGTACGATATAATAGTTTTTCCCTGCTTCTATGACGTTTCCTTCTATATCATAGATTAATGCAGTCTCTATACTTGGAGCTTTCACATTTTCAGTAAAAGTTTTAAACCAAAGATTTAAAAAACCTGCTGTATTACGCTGAGCTTCTCCTAAGCTCCGCTGCACAGCCGGGGTAACCATTTCTTGCCACAATTGTGCCTTACCACTATTATAATACTTAAATGTTTTATCATTAGTAATATTTTGGATTTCAGGTTTAGCTACTCGAGCTGCATAATCAATCCATTCTTCAGGTGTGGATAGAGAATTGTTATAATTCCCTCCAGTATTGACTGCAAATTGATTTTGAATGGTTGTAACATAATTTTCAAAGTAGCTATGATATTTTATAGCTCTCGTATCAATTGCGGTAAAATTTGCTGCATGCATAGGTTGGGTAGCATCTGTAAAGTAGTGCGTGGCTACTCCTAAATAATAGAAAGCTTTTTCATAGTCCTTATTTCGTAAATGTTCTCCAGATTCATAAAAGTATTTCTTACCTTGTGTAAGAGCCGTTGGATTTGTTTCTCCTCTATAATTTTCTTTAGTATCAGGATCATAAAAATGAGATTTCCATCCACCTTTAAAAACGCCGCCTATACCTGTTCCACCATCGTTAAACTCTGCATTATAATCTGCATCATATAATCCTTTAGAAAATAGATCTTTATATTGTGGATAATTTAAAAAGTCCACAGCCTGCTTATTTGCTTCAATATTAGATTCTGTTTTCATAATTTCAATAGCTTGTTTTGCAATCCATAAATGTGTACTTTTATCAGAATGATACGGAGCTTCTGCAGACCATCTTGCAGTAATAGGATCGTTCTCATTTAAATCAATTTGATCGAGATGAGCATAACTACTTTGAGGACATGCTCCTAAAATAGTTAAAGCCACTCCAGCTATACATAGTGTTGATACGATTTTTTTCATTTTTTATTCCTTCCTAAATATAAAGATTCTTATGCGGATATTCATCTTAATAACGACAGTTAAATAGCTCTAATAAAAGAGCGATTAGCAAAGGCTAACTGCTTAATTTCTCTCTTAAAAGAATACAACCACACATCGATTAAATTAAAAATTTTAAATTAACCTTAAACAATAATTTTCCTTCTCTACCTCTAGTTATATATAAAAGCGCGCCTTATTTAAACATGTTTTTTTATGTAATTTTACATATCCAAAAATAGGGGATTGAACGATTTTCCATTTATTACATTAATGAAAGATCGTTGTCTTTAGACAATTGGAATTCTGAAATTAACTTTTTGTGGTTTTAGTGCAAAAACACATCAAAAGGTACATTTTTGTTTTGAAGTGTCCCAAAAGTGTTTTTTGCACCTTTTGGCGTGTGTTCTTCAATAGTTTTTCGCATTCCCAAAAGGTGTACCTTTTGGAACAGTACAAACAAAACCGTTAAGTTATGACACCGATAATCCATAAATCAAAATCAAAATGAACCTTCCACCCGTTCTCACGCCCCTATATGTGTGTGAGGAATAAAAAATAAAACTTTTTCTATTATCACTTGTATTTCATTCAATCAGCCGGTCTATGTACATAGAAACATCCATAAATAAAAAAATTCACCTATACACACCCTATATAACCTCCCACTGCGCCTATAAAAACGGAGTGAACTTTACACTCCGAGGCTTTTATTATGTAGGAAGATTTTTAACAAAAACTATTAAAAATATAAAGCCCTATGAATACAATGCTCCTTACAACTAATATTCCAATGCAAGTACCTGTAAAACACTCTGTATTCATAAACCTGTACATAAAGAGGTCTGAAATTCATCAAAAGAACATTTATAAGATAGGAGGTCTTCCATGTCAGGATTTCAACGTAGCACGTCACACTTCAGATAATTATATAGTGAAAGGCTTTTTGCAAAAGGAAAACAAATAGACAAATACAAATCATAATCTTTGTGCGTACAATTTATGCACACAAAATACAAATAGAAAGAGATAAATTCTTATAGACACGTTACTTTCAGCAATCAGCCCTGTATATACCAACGCCCGATTTAATAACTACTTGCGCCTATGTTTGCAAAAGCGTTATTAGTTTTAAACAGAAAAAAAGTAAACTTTTTTTCGCAAATATAAAAGAAAGTACACGCTCCTTTTATATTAGAGATAGAGGGGCTAGTAACGTTATGATTTATTACGAAAGGAGGAACAAAAATGGAAATCAAAATGAAAATAAGCGATAAAGTAGCATTAGCTTTAATCCCTGTTGTCTCTGCTGGAATCGGCGGGTTATTTTACTGGCTTGTAGGGTAGGCTAACCCGCTATCGCTAAACTCGTACATAACAAAAGATGATAGAGGTCTAAATATCACCTCTATCACCTCTTCATAATCATGTGTAAGAAACTTGGATAAATACTTGTGATAAGAAGGGGCCAATAGGTTTTCATGGAAAAATAAGACTTATTATCCCTTCACATTGGTGGTAAATTTGGCGTTGGCGGATGTTTTTGGTGGTTTACTTGGTGTTGGGGTATCAGTTGTAAAAGTATAGTTTGATTTATTGAAGCAAAAAGGTCTTAAGCCAGTGGTAAGTTCGGTGGCGGCGGGCTTTTCTGGTGGTTTTCATGGTGTTGGGGCATCAGTTAAAAAACAATATAAATCCTACAAATTCAAACTAGAAAAATACAAACAATTAGCACTACAAAGCTAGTAATATCAACAAAAAGTACCTATTATGCATTTAATAAACAATCAATTTACATTTAAACATTTCAGTTAATATAAAGATATTTTTTATTGATTTGGATTATTTGTATTCTGGTTTTTCATGATATGATAAATTTCATCCGTACGGAGGTAGTTTTTTCCTACTTCCTACCGAAAAATAAGTTAATAGAAAGGAGATTATAAAATGGAAGAATTGGTATGGTCTTTTCTAAAAGGAATTTCTTTCAGTCTAGGAACAAAAGCAATAGAATTACTTAACATCAATCCAATTAATTCAAAGGAAAAAACCACTCCTTCAACGACTGCAATCGTAAAAAAGTGGCTAAGTAAAAAGATTAAATAAGTTACTGGTAAAACTAATTTCACAAAACAACTAATAAAAAACAAGGGTACTGCAATACTCTTGTTTTTTATTTGGTGTAATTATCTATTACACCGCAATTATAACATGTCATTTAATTAGTGCACCTGCTATCGTTAAACCTCAACAAAACAAAGGTTTCTGTCTTCAAAATGCATCCGTTTTACCTGTTATCGGAGAAACAGATGCATTCACTACTAATATTGATAAACAAAAAGCATAGTAAACGCCACGATCTTTGATGATTTTACATTTGGGGTCGCCCCACATCGCCATCCTTTCCTATAATTCTACAGAAAGAATAACGTCTTTTTTGCTTTATGGATAGTGCAAAACCTTAGCTTTATATAACCGTTTAATCATTACTTCTGTTATATATATTTACATAATCTTTGTCAGCTCAATTCCATTAAGCTTTTTGGAATGTATTAACTATAGGCAGCAACTCTTTTAAATCATTAATTACATGCTCATCTGTAACCGGATTCCCCCAAAACGTATCTTTCTTCCATATTGCATTCATTCCCACATCCCGAGCTCCTATTACATCATTATTTGGATGATCTCCTACGTACACACTCTCTTCCGGACTAACACCTAGTCTTGCTAAAGCTCTCAGAAAAATTTCAGCTTGAGGTTTTTTTATCCCTTCTTGTTCTGACACTAAAATGATATCCATGTACTTATCAATTCCTAGAGCGCGGATATTCAGTAGTTGGAATTCAGTAAATCCATTTGTAATCATTCCTAATAAAATCCCTCTACTTTTAAGCTCTTGTAATACATACTTCATGTTAGAAAAAGGAATACAGTTATGTTGAAAGTTATTTATGTAATCCTCTAATAATTGCTCCCAAGTTAAACTAGTAATAGAATGTTCTTGAAGTAACTGTTCATATACTTTGTCTTTCCAAACATATCCCTTATTATCTAACTCAATAAATCGGTTTACATATTGTTCTTCAGGTACATGTTTTAGTTCATTAATATATCTCGTGTATTGATCTTTAATAAAAAGTTTAAGGGAACTATCTCTATCCAACAAAGTTCCATCTAAATCGAAAATAACTGCTTTCACCATTCTTTCTCCCCCTTTTATTAAAGAGTACTAAAAAAGGGCTATATACCCTATCTATAAAAGTGTTGTGTACATAACGCATCAGTAGTAGTAAAAAAACTAAGAAATTGTAAAGAGATTTCTTTTTACATTGTTACTTCAGCTTAATTACTAACATGTGATTAGCATTCTTCTGAAACTCATAAGATACTTTTACTTCTTCAATCGAACGAACATGTTCTTTTAAGTGATTCATCAATTGAGATAATTGATCATATTTCTTTCCATATAAATCTGTTAAAGGAAAAATACGAATTTCACCTTTTGTTACACGTATCAACTCTTTTAAACTATTTAAGTGGAATTGATAATCTAAACGATCAGAATACATGAACAGCAAATGTGCACAAACTGTCATATCAAATTGTTTATTTTCAAATGGTAAAACAGGCAAAGTAACAGCCTGATAATGTTGCGGATTTTCTCTCATATCCTGAACACAATCTTTTAAAGCACGGCTTCTTTCTTCTTTTAATGCATCAATAGACGAAAAATACTCCCATACATAGTTTCCTGATGCTTTTTCCATATGTTCTATAGTATGTTCAATGTCTTCTAATCCTTTTTGTTCCAAGTCAACTACCTCATGATAATAAGCAATATCACAAGACGTAGAATCAATACCTAATTTATTGGCATGTGCAGTAAAAGAACATGCTCCGCCTGCACAATCTAAAACTTTCATATTATCTAAATTTTCAGGAGATAAATCAAACATTTTAATGTATTCCTCAAATGTTCTACCAATAAATACAATACGATTAATATCTAACTTTAAATTTTTTTCAATTATACTCACCGTATCTTACCCCTTTTTTATCCAAATATTTCAAACACTCTTCTATTTTATCTTTTTTATATAAATTTCGCGATATAAATCGATTGTCTTCAGGTAACATAACCATCTTATCAGTATTCAACAATGGATAAAATTTTCATTCTGGGGGAAGTTGTATTTTCTTAGCTTGATAGCGATGTGGCGGTACCCCTTTAATTGATGGAAAATTTCTGTTCATGATCAATCAGAAGAACAAAAAGAACTTGTAGAAATCACTACAAGTTCTTTTTTAGATAATGTAAAACAGTTAAAACAAACTATCTCATAATTTGAATCGGAGCAAACACTCTAACCACGGGTTGATTTTATTATATACCGAATCTTAAAATATGCGCTTTTGATATTTGAAAATTATGTGAATTTGAAAAAGAGGAATAAATAACTGTCTAAAGAACCTGAAAAATAACAATTGAATATTTTGAACAAAACACTTTAAATCGATATACATTTTATAATAAATTAGTGAAAATATAGGTATAGGTAAATAGAGAAGAATGGTGCGTTCTTAATGAAGAAATTTATTTAGGAAAAGTAAACAAACAATTATTTAAAGAATATGATGGACCATTCTTTCAAACTGATATTTTATTCTTTACAGTATCAAAAAGAGTACTTTATCAAAGGATAGATACCACAGTAATATTCAATTTATGTTTACTTTATTAAATTCCACTTTTATTGTGTAGTTGCTATGTAACAGAGAAAAACGCCTTTAAATTTGAAGGCGTTTTTCTAGAGATAATTCATTATTTTGTAAATCTACCATATCCAAGGAAATGCTCTCTATTATATTGGCTATTTACATTACCTTTTGTTACACCTGTTCTTTCGTCCGCAGCATGAATAAACTCGCCATTACCTAAGTAAATTCCCATATGTGATGGACCAGCCTTATATGTGTTTTGCAAGAATACTAAATCACCTGGCTGAGGATTACTTATTTTAGTAACCATTCCCCAGTATCCCGCAACGCTTGTTCTTCCAATATTGTATCCATTGTTTTTGAATACATAATAGATAAAACCACTGCAGTCAAAGGAATTTGGACCAGTGTTTCCAAATACATATGGTTTGCCTAATTGTTTTAATGCTAAATCAATGATACCTGAAGATTCCGACTCGGACCATTTACCATCCGCAGCAAATGTATAAGTCTTTCCATCTATAGTAGCTTGTCCAGTTACCATGGAGCCTCCTTGATTAGCATCCAGGTAGTACCAAGCATCTCCTTCTTGGAACCAACCTGTTTTCATAGATCCACCGTTATTGGCATCTAGGTAGTACCATCTATCATTATCTTTCAGCCAACCTGTCTTCATTACACCAATTTTATTTGGGTCTGGATCAGTATCTAAATAATAGTACTTTCCTTCTACGTTTACCCAGCCTGTTTTCATAGATCCACCGTTATTGGCATCCAGGTAGTACCATCTATCATTATCTTTCAACCAACCTGTCTTCATCACAC